>NZ_LZKF01000146.1:0-973 GCF_001672665.1 Mycobacterium sp. E2238
CCGTGCTACACCCCATCCGGCGAGCCCTACTGGACGCCTCCGGGCGAGCCCTGCTGAGCGAACCGGCGCGGCGCGCACTTTTCCGAAGGCGGCCTAGCGCGGGGTGAGCAACCGCTCAACGTATTTCGCGATCACGTCGACTTCGAGGTTGACCTGCGTGCCGACCGGGGCGCGGCCCAGCGTGGTCAGCTCGCGGGTGGTAGGGATCAGCGAAACCTCGAACCAGTCGGCGCCGAGCCCGGAGACCGTCAATGAAATGCCGTCGACGGTGATCGATCCCTTCTCGACGACGTAGCGGGCCACCGCCGCGGGGATCTCGATCCGCACCACTTCCCAGTGCTCGGACGGCGCCCGGCTCACCATCCGCGGACCGGTCGTGACCTCCGACGCCGGGCACGGCGACTCGATCGCCGTCAACGGCGTCTGCCTGACCGTCGTCGAGCTGCTGCCGGACGGCCAATTCACCGCCGACGTGATGGCGGAAACCCTCAACCGGTCCAACCTGGGCTCCCTGCAGGTGGGCAGCCCGGTCAACCTGGAGCGCGCCGCGGCGGTCAACAGCCGGCTCGGCGGGCACATCGTGCAGGGGCACGTGGACGGGACCGGGCAGGTGGTGAGCCGGGCGCCGTCCGAGCACTGGGAAGTGGTGCGGATCGAGATCCCCGCGGCGGTGGCCCGCTACGTCGTCGAGAAGGGATCGATCACCGTCGACGGCATTTCATTGACGGTCTCCGGGCTCGGCGCCGACTGGTTCGAGGTTTCGCTGATCCCTACCACCCGCGAGCTGACCACGCTGGGCCGCGCCCCGGTCGGCACGCAGGTCAACCTCGAAGTCGACGTGATCGCGAAATACGTTGAGCGGTTGCTCACCCCGCGCTAGGCCGCCTTCGGAAAAGTGCGCGCCGCGCCGGTTCGCTCAGCAGGGCTCGCCCGGAGGCGTCCAGTAGGGCTCGCCGGATGGGGTGTAGCACGG
>NZ_LZKF01000147.1:0-14664 GCF_001672665.1 Mycobacterium sp. E2238
CCGCTGGGCACCCCGGTCGCCGGGCGCACCGAGGCCGAATTGGACCAGCTGATCGGGTTTTTCGTCAACATCCTGGTGCTGCGGAACGACCTGACCGGCAACCCGACGCTACGCGAGCTGCTGACCCGCGCCCGGGAGACGGCGCTGGCCGCCTATGCCCACCAGGACCTGCCGTTCGACCGGGTGGTGGACAGCGTCAGCCCGGTGCGTTCGCTGTCGCGCAATCCGCTGTTCCAGGTCGTCGTGCACGTCCGCGACCACCTGCCCGCCGCGCGGGTGATCGAGCAGGATCCCGAAAACGGCGGACAGGACGTGGTGTGCACCTCGCTGGACCCCGTCTTCGACATGGCGCACGCCGACCTCAGTGTCAACTTTTTCGGCACCGACGGCTCGGGCGGAGTCGGGTACAACTGCAGCCTGATCTTCCGCACCGAGCTGTACAGCCGCGCCACCATCGACCGGTTGGCCGGCTGGCTGACCCGCGTGATCAACGAGTTTGCCGGCAATGCGGATCAGACTTTGCGCGACCTGCAGCTGACCGACGCCGACGAGCGGATGCTGGAGCACTGGAGCCGGGGCGAGCGACCGCCGCACGACCGGCCGCGCACCATTCCAGAACTGTTGCAGCCGAGCCGAAGCTGGGGACCCGACCGGATAGCGGTGCGCTGCGGCGACGAGCAGATCGATTACGTTGCGCTGCATCGCCGTTCGGACAACCTTGCGGCGCTGCTCCTCGCGAGCGGGGTTGGACCCGGGTCGCCGGTGGGGCTGTCGACGCGGCGGAGCATCGACCTGGTGGTGGCGCTGGTGGCCATCATGAAGGCAGGCGGGGGCTACTTTCCGATCGATCCCGCCTACCCGCCGGCGCGCAAGCAGTTCATGCTTGACGACGTGCAACCACCGGTGGTGCTGGCCACCGCCCACGCGGCTCGCAGCATGCCCGAAGTTGCCGGCGTCACGGTCATTTCGCTGGACGATCCGCGGGTGCGCGCCGCGGTGGAGCACGGGGAAACCGATCCGCGCGAGCTGCCGCTGCCGCACCCCGACGACCCGATGTTTCTGGTCTTCACGTCCGGATCCACCGGCAAGCCGAAAGGCGCGCTGGGCACCCATCGTTCCATGGCGGCCCGGCTGGACTGGCAGCTACGGCACTACCCGCCGAGAACCGACGACGTTCGACTGGCGCAGGCCTCGATCACGTTTCTCGAGGGTGGCATGGAAATGCTGGCCGGCCTCGCAGCCGGGGCAACCATGATCCTCGCCGACGATGCCGAGCACCGCGACCCGGAAGCGCTCGGGGAGTTGATGATCCGGCATGCGGTGACCCAGGTGACCGCGGTGCCCAGCCTGGTCTCCGCCCTGGTCGACAGCAGGCCCGACGCGGTGCGAGCCCTGTCCCGGCTGGTGTGCGGCGGAGAACCGGTGAGCACCGCGCTGCTGCAGCGGCTGGTGTCGGTGTGCGCCGGCGCGGGCACCGAACTGTTGAACAACATCGGTTCCACCGAGACCTCCGGTGCGGTGTCCCGCGGTCGACTGGAGCTGCCGAATCCGCTGGTGGGCAAACCGGTCCCGGGGTCGGACGCCTACCTGCTCGACGAGGCCCTGCGACCGGTGCCCGTCGGGGTGGTGGGCGAGCTGTACTACGCCGGCGACCAACTGGCCCGGGGCTACTGGAAGCGGCCCGGACTGACCGCCACTCGGTTCGTGGCCAATCCCTATGCCCCCGAACCCGGTTCGCGTCTGTACCGCAGCGGCGACCTTGCCCGCTGGACCGCGGACGGGCGATTGGAATTCGTCGGGCGCTCCGACCACCAGGTGCAGGTGCGCGGCTTCCGGGTCGAGTTGGCCGAGGTCGAGGCGGCGCTGGCGGAAGTCGACGGTGTCGCCGCCGCGGCGGCCCGCACCTGGGAGGTGCACGGCGGCACCTCGCTGGCCGGATACGTTGTGCCACAGCAGCCGATCGACGATGACACCGATAAGGCCGCGTTCGCGTCACAGGTCCGGGCCGCGCTCGGAACGACGCTGCCCGGCTACATGATGCCCTCGTCGTTGACCGTTCTCGACGCGCTTCCCAAAACCGATTCGGGCAAGCTGAACCGGCCCGGGCTGCCGCCACCGGCGGTCAGCACCAGCGGACAGGTTGAACCATCGCGCACCGACACAGAACGGGCGCTGGCAAAGATGTTCGCCGAACTGCTCTCGACGCCCGAGGTGGGCCGCTTTGACGACTTCTTCGCCCTGGGCGGCGACAGCATCCTGTCGGTGCAGCTGGCCGCGCGGGCTCGGGCCGCCGGCCTGGCGGTCAACCCGCGGATGATCTTCGAGAACCCGACGGTGCAACAGCTGGCCGCCGCCCTGGATGCGTTGGACCGCAACGACACCGAGCCCGCCGATGCCCGGTTCGAGCCCATGAGCGCCTCCGGGCTGTCGGCCGAGGATCTCGCCGCCGTGACGCAGCTTTGGTCGTCGTCGCGGGACGGCGCGCCATGACGGCCACCAAAGATGTCGCGCCCGACATCGAGGACGTGATGGCGCTGAGCCCCCTGCAGGAGGGCTTGTACTCGCTGACCACGCTCACCGAATTCACCGACGGCGAGGCCGACGACCCGTACGTGATCGGCATGGCCGCCGACATCTCCGGCGCTCTAGATGTCGCGCTGTTACGTGATTGCGCGGCAAAGATGTTGGTGCGGCACCCCAACCTGCGGGCCAGCTTCTTCAGCCGGGGTATCGCGCGGCCGGTGCAGATCGTCCCGTCCCGGGTAGATCTGCCATGGCGCACCGTCACCGCCGCACCCGAGGATGTGCAGGCGCTGGAGGCTGGCGAACGCCGCCGGCCGTTCGATCTCGAACACGGTCCGGCCATCCGCTTTCTGCTCGTCGAATTGCCTGGCGCACGATGGCGTTTGGTGCTCACCGCCCATCACATCGTGATCGACGGCTGGTCGTTGCCGGTGTTCGTCAACGAGATGATGATCCTGTACCGGGCCGGTGGCGATCTCTCGGCCTTGCCCGCCGGCCCGCGGCCCTACCGCGACTACATCGGCTGGTTGGCCAGTCGAGATCCCGAAGCCAGCCGGCAGGTCTGGCGCCGGCACCTGGCGGGCCTTCCCGGACCCACCCTGCTGTCGGCCGCGTTGGGATCGGCGGATGGCCGGCGGACCGGGCTGCCGCGCACCACAGAACTGCGGATGCCGGCCGAAGCCACCGCGCGATTGGTCGAGGAGACCCGAGCCCGTGGCATCACCGTCAACACCCTGCTGCAAATGGCGTGGGCGCTGGTGTTGTCCCGGCTGACCGACACCCAGGACGTGGTTTTCGGCGTCACGGTGTCCGGCAGGCCGCCCGAACTCGCCGGCGTGGAGACCATGATCGGGCTGTTCATCAACACCGTTCCGTTGCGGGTGCGGCTCGACCCCGCCGCGAGGGTGGGCGAGCAATGCCGCACGGTGCAGCGCAACGCCGCACTGCTGCGCGAGCACGGCCACATCGGACACGCCCAACTGCGGGCGCTCGGCGGCGTCGGCGAAATGTTCGACACCCTGCTGGTCTACGAGAACTTCCCCTTGGACGGGCTGGCCGCGGGCACCGAATTAACCGCCGGCGGCGCAACTTTCCGGCCGTCCGCCCTGCAGACCTTGTCGCACTTCCCGGTCACCGTTGCGGCCCACATGACCGGCGGCGAACTGGTGGTGCTGGTCGAAGTGGTCGACGGGGCGCTCGGCGCCATCCCGGCGGCCACCTTGGCCCGGCGGGTGATCGCCACCGCCGAGCGGCTGCTACGGGACTGGGAGCGCCCGCTGCGCCAGGTGAGCGTCCTCTTCGACGCCGAGGCGGTCCCCCCGCGCCCCGCGGGCGTGCCCGCCGGGCCTGCGGTCGGCATCCACACCCGATTCGCCGAGGTCGCCCGCGGGGCACCCGACAACCTCGCGGTCAGCTGGGCGGGCGGCCAACTCAGCTACCGGGAACTGGACGCGCTGGCCGACGGCCTGGCCGCCCGGCTCGCGGACCGCGGGGTGCGGCCCGAAACCCCGGTGGCCATCCGGCTTTCCAGGGGGCCGCAGTACATCGTCGCGATGCTCGCGGTGCTCAAGGCCGGCGGCATGTGCGTGCCGATGGAGCCGGGGACGCCCCCGGAACGGGTGGAATCGATCCTGCGTCAATCCAATGCCTCGATCCTGCTCGACGAGCTGTCGCTCGTCGCGGGCGAACCTCCCGCCACGGAGTTCCGCCCGGCCGAGGTGGTGCCCGGCCAGGCCGCGTATGTCGTCTTCACGTCAGGCACGACCGGAGAACCCAAGGGCGTCATCGGAACTCACGCGGCGGTGGCCGCCTACGCGGACGACCACCTGGACAACGTGTTGCGACCGGCGGCCGCCCGGCTGGGCGGGCCGCTGCGCATCGCGCACGCGTGGTCGTTCGCGTTCGACGCCGCCTGGCAGCCGTTGATCGCTCTGCTCGACGGCCACGGTGTGCACGTCGTGGACGAGCCCACCCAGGCCGACGCCGAGGCGATGGTCGCGGCCATCGCCGAACACGGCATCGACATGATCGACACCACTCCGTCGATGTTTGCCCAACTCGCGGCGTGTGGTTTGCTGACGACGGTTCCGCTGGCGGTGCTGGCGCTGGGCGGGGAAGCGCTCGGTAAGCCCGCCTGGACCCTCATCCGCGCGGAGTGCGCACGCACCGGAATGACGGCCTTCAACTGCTACGGCCCGACCGAAACCACGGTGGAGGCGGTGGTGGCCGCCATCGCGGAGCACGACGAGCCGTCGATCGGGCGGCCGACCCTGCACACCCGTGGCTACGTGCTGGACTCCGCGCTGCGTCCGGTGCCGTTCGGAGCCACCGGCGAGCTCTATCTGGCCGGCGCCCAGCTGGCGCGCGGATATCTCGGCCGCGCGGCGGAAACCGGCCGGCGATTCGTCGCCGACCCGTTCGCGACCGGCGAACGCATGTACCGCACCGGCGATTTGGTGCGGCGCGGTTCCGACGGCTCGCTGCAGTACGTGGGCCGCGCCGACGCGCAGGTGAAGATCCGCGGCTACCGCGTCGAGCCCGGCGAGATCGCCGCCGCGCTCGAATCGCACCCCGCCGTCCAGCGCGCCGGAGTGCTGGTGAGCCGCTCGAAGGCCGGAGCGCGGCTGACCGCTTACGTGGTGATTTCCGAAGCGCCGCCGCCGTCGACGGCCGAACTGCGCTGCATGCTCGGTTCCCGGCTGCCGCGCTACATGATCCCGCAGCGCATCGTCCCGGTCGACGAAATTCCGCTGACCGTCAACGGCAAGCTGGACGAGGCCGCGCTGAGCGCCTTCGACACCGCCGAGGCGGTTTCCGGAGCCGAACCCGAAACAGCCACGGAAGCCGCACTGGCGGAACTGCTCTCCGAACTGTTGCATCAGCCGCGAATCGACGTCACCGCGGATTTCCTGCAGCTGGGCCTGGACAGCATCATGGCCCTGTCGGTGGTTCAGGCGGCGCGAACGCGGGGGATCGCCCTGCGCGCCCGGCTCATCCTCGAGTGCGCGAACGTCCGCGAGCTTGCCGAGGCGATCGATTCCGAAACCATCTCCGCCACAAGCGATGCCGAGAATGATGGCGGCGAGCCCATGCCAGTGCTGCCCAACGGCCGCTGGCTTTACGAATACGGGGAGCCGCGCCGGCTGGCGCAGACCGAGGCCATCCGGCTGCCCGACCACGTCACCCGCCGGCAATTGGACGCCGCGCTGACCGGCATCCTGGCCGGGCACGACGTGCTGCGCTCCCGCCTGGACCGCGCGACCATGACCCTGGTCCCGACCCAGGGCACCGACACCCCTCTCACCGAAGTAGCGGTGGCCGCCGATCTGCACGCCGCGGTCCCCGATCACGTCGCACGGGCCGTCGACCGCCTCGACCCGGAGCGCGGGGCGCTGCTGGCCGCGGTGTGGCTTCGCCCCCCGACCGGACACAGCGTCCTGCTGCTGGCCGTCCACGTGTTGGCGATGGATCCCGCGTCGTGGCGAGTGGTTCTCGGTGAATTGGACGCCGCCTTACAGGCTTTCGCCACCGGTCACTCACCGGCCCCGGTCCGGGAGCACACCAGCTACCGGCGCTGGGCCGGCGCGCTCATCGAGCGCGCCCACCGGCTGGACACCGTGGAATTCTGGGCCGCCCAGTCCGAAGGCGACGATCCCGAACTCGGTGCCCGGCGGGTCGATCCGTGCCGCGACCGGGCCCGCGATCTGGACGTCCGCATGATCGCCGCCGACGCGGACACCACGCGCCGGCTGCTGGATTCGGGCGTACCGTTGCCGCACCTGCTGATCGCCGCCACCACGGCGACGGTGACGCGGTGGCGGCGATCGCGCAATCAGGCCACGCCGCCGCCCCTGCTGGCGCTCGAAACACACGGTCGCGCCGATGGTCTCGTCGAGGGGCCGGGCGCGCACACCATCGACACCGGCGACACCGTCGGACTGCTGAGTTCCATCTACCCGGTGCGGGTGGCGTCGGCCGACCCGCGAGACGTGGGGGAGCTGATGGCGGCGATCCCGGGCGACGGGCTGGATTACGGGTTGCTGCGCTATCTGCGTGCCGACACTGCCGAACGCCTCGCCCCGTTGCCCGGCCCGCAACTGTTGCTGAACTACCTCGGTGCCGCCCACGCCGCAGGCGGGACCCGGCTGCTGACGCTCGAGCGTGAGCTCCTCGCCGGGGTCTCGCCGCAGCCCGAGCCAGAGCTGGCGGTTCGCCACGAGCTCACCATCGTGGCCGCCATGCTCACGTTCGACGGACAGCGCGTGCTGGCCGCGCAGTGGCGCACGCTGCCGGACATCCTGACTGACACCGATGTGGCGGCGCTGCAACATCTTTGGCTTGAATCGCTGCGGGAGGTGGTGACATGAGCACGCTGGCGATCGTGGGCGCGGGAGCCAAGGCGGTTGCCGTCGGGGCCAAGGCGTCCGTGCTGCGCGAGATGGGTATCGATGCTCCCGAGGTGGTCGCGGTCGAACGCATCGGCGTCGCGGCCAACTGGCAGGCCAGCGGCGGTTGGACCGACGGGGCGCACCGATTGGGCACCAGCCCGGAGAAGGACGTGGGGTTCCCGTATCGCTCCGCGCTGGTGCCCCGGCGCAACGCCGAACTCGACGAGCGAATGACCCGCTACAGCTGGCAGTCCTATCTGATCGCCACGGCGTCCTTCGCCGAATGGATCGACCGCGGCCGACCGGCGCCGACGCATCGCAAGTGGAGCCAATACCTGGGTTGGGTGGCCGAGCAGACCGGACTCGACGTGGTGCACGGTGAGGTCGAACGGCTGGCCGTCAGCGGCGACCAGTGGACGCTGCACACCCACGAGGCCACCGTGCACGCCGACGCGTTGATGATCACCGGGCCGGGGCAGGCCGAGAAGTCGCTGCTGCCCGGCAATCCGCGCATGCTGTCGATCGCCCAGTTCTGGGATCGCGCCGCGGGCCACGACCGGATCAGCGCCGAGCGGGTGGCGGTGATCGGGGGTGGCGAGACGGCCGCGTCGATGCTCAATGAGTTGTTCCGGCACCGGGTTTCGACCATCACCGTCATTTCACCGCAAGTGACGCTGTTCACCCGTGGGGAAAGCTTCTTCGAGAACTCGCTTTTCTCCGACCCGACCGACTGGAGCGCACTGACGCTGGCCGAGCGCCGCGACGCGCTGGCGCGCACCGACCGCGGGGTGTTCTCGGCGAACGTGCAGGAGGCCCTGCTGGCCGACGACCGCATCCGCCACCTCCGGGGCCGGGTGGCCCATGCGGTGGGCCGGGACGGTCAGATCCGGTTGACCCTGTCCACCAACCGGGGCAGCGAGAACCTCGAGACGGTGCACGGTTTCGACCTGGTCATCGACGGGTCCGGCGCCGACCCGCTGTGGTTCACGTCGCTGTTCGGCCAGGACGTGCTCGACCTGCTGGAGCTCGGCCTCGGCGGGCCGCTGACCGCCGACAGCCTGCAGGAGGCGATCGGCTACGACCTGGCGGTCGCGGACGTCACGCCGAAGCTGTTCCTGCCCAATCTGTCCGGGTTGACCCAGGGCCCCGGATTTCCGAACCTCAGCTGCCTGGGATTGTTGTCTGACCGGGTATTGGGAACCAGTGGGGGCTTAGTGGGCCCGTCCAAGCACACGACAAGGAGACGCGATGAGCATCAACCCCTTCGATGACGAGAACGGCACATTCTTCGTGCTCGTCAATAGCGAGGACCAGCACAGCCTGTGGCCAAGCTTCGCCGACACCCCGGCGGGCTGGCGCGCGGTGTTCGGCGAAGCAAGCCGCGCGGAGTGCCTCGAGTATGTCGAACAAAACTGGACCGACATCCGGCCGAAGAGCCTTCAGGAATCGATCGAGCGTCGCTCATAACGCGCGGCGGCGCCGCCACCGTAGCGTCGCCGTAACGTGACCGGCCCGAGACACAATCGCCGGTCACACAAGGCACACTTACACCAACCAATCCGTGGTGGCGCGGAACCTGCTGGGGGACAAGATCGCTGAGATCCCGCCACGGTTCGTGCGTATCGAAGGGGGAACCGTGAAGACCGTGAAAACCATGACAACTCTTGCCACCGGCGTGGCGGCGTTCGCCGTCGTAGGGGGAGCCGCCGGTGGCGCATTCGTCGCAGCACCGATGGATCAGGTGCAGCTGGCCGCGGTCGGTGCGCCGTTACCGCAGGATCCGCCCCCGCCGCCGCCGGCCCCGGGAGCTCTGCCGACCGCCGATCAGTTGTCCAGCCTGTGCAACCAGGCGACCGATCCGGGCGTTTCATACACGACCAAGAACAATCTGGTCGAAAACGGCATCAGCCCGAACGAGGGGCACGTCGCCGATCACGATCTGCGCAAGGCCTACCGCAACGGGAACTTCCCCGAGACGTTCGCCGTGACCAACATTGCGCCCGCCGGCCCGAACATGGCCCAGGCCGACGTGGCCATCTCGGGTCCGAAGTTCGCCGGGCCGGTGGAAAAGCACCTGGTTTTCGTCAACCAGGGCGGGAACTGGGTCCTGCAGCACGACGCCGCCATCGCGCTGATCCAGGCGGCGACGGCGACGAACTAGGCGGCTAGAATTCTGGGCGGCCACACAGCCTGCGCACAGGTTGTGCATGTTGTCTTCATATGGCCTGGTCGTAACGTAGCCGTGCCGAGTCGCGAAACAACAGGAGTAGCAGGCGCGCTGACACCACGCCAGATGTGTGGATCCGTCGAATTTCGTGCCCGTCGAAGGGGGAACCATGAAAACCGTTAAGTTGCTCGCCACCAGCGTGGCAGCCTTCGCCGTCATCGGGGGCGCGGCCGCGGGCCTGGCCTCGGTCGCGGCGCCAGTGGATCAGGTGCAGCTGGCCGCGGTCGGCGCGCCTCTGCCGCAGGACCCGGCTCCGGTCGCGGCCGCCGACGTCCCGACCGCCGACCAGCTGACCGGCGTGCTGAACAGCCTGGCCGACCCGAGCGTCTCCTTCTCCAGCAAGAGCAACCTGGTGCAAGGCGGCATCAGCGGTATCGAGGCGCACGTCGCCGACAAGAAGCTGCAGAAGGCGGCCAAGAACGGCGACCTGCCCCTGTCGTTCAATGTCACCAACATCCAGCCGGCCGCGGCCGGTTCGGCCACCGCTGACGTCGCGGTCTCCGGTCCGAAGCTGACGTCGCCGGTCACCCAGAACATCACGTTCGTCAACCAGGGCGGCTGGGTGCTGTCGCGGGCGTCGGCGATGGAGTTGCTGCAGGCCGCCGGTCAGTGATCTGCGCCCCGCGCGCATTTGGCGACGCGTGCGGGGTCGGCCAGCACGTCGATTGAGACCACCAGGCCGCCGCGCACCACGAATCCCATGATGGCCGCCGCCCGCCCGGAGACGACGATGACCGCGCCGGGGGCGCCGTTGACGGTCGCGGCTCGCACCTCGCGGTCCGGACCCGCATAGCCGCGGGCCAACCGTGCCACGGCGGCGGCACCCTCGGCGCGGAAGCCGGGGGTGCCGTGGCCGAAGTCGCCGCGCAGCACCACGTCCGGATGCAGCACGGCCACCAGCCGGTCGAAATCGCCGCTGCGGCCCGCCGCAAAGAAGGCGTCGACGGCCTCCCGATGGGCGGCCGCGTCGCCGTCGGGGTCCGGATCGGCCTCTTCGATGCGCCGGCGTGCCCGGCTGGCCAGCTTGCGGGTGGCCTCCGGCGTCCGGCCGACGATGGGTGCGATCTGGTCGAACGGCACGGCGAAGGCGTCGTGCAGCACGAATGCCAGGCGTTGCTCCGGCGGCAAGGTGTCGAGCACCACGAACAACGCCAGTCCGACCGCGTCGGCCAGCATCGCGCGGTGTTCGGGGTCGAATTCGCCGTCGGCTTCCACGATCGGGTCCGGCACGGCCACGCTCAGGCCGCGCGTCCGGCGGTCGCGGAGCATGTTCAAACAGATGCGGGCCACCACCGTGGTGAGCCAGGCGTCCAGGTTGGCTATTTCGTCAGCGCCTTCGGCGCCCCGGCCGCTCAGCCGGAGCCACGCTTCCTGCACAGCGTCCTGGGCGTCGTCGATCGAGCCCAGCATGCGGTAGGCGATGGCGCCGAGCTGCGGCCTCGCCGCCTCGAAACGGGCCGTCACCGACGCATCGACCGTCACGTACGTGCTTCGGGCAGGGCGCAGACCCGGTTGCCGGAGAAGCCCGACGAGCCGATCCCAAGCGCCAGGTTGAAGCGGGCGCGCAGATTGCCCAGCGTGATCACGTGGGTGAGGCCGACGAGTTGGGCGGTGTCGAAATGCGTGCGCAGCGCATCGAAAAGCTCATCGCTCACCTCCACGGGCGTCCGGCTGATCGCGGTCGCGTACTCGAGGATCAGCTTGTCGACCGCGGAGAAGCACGAAGCGTTGCGATAGTCCGCGAGGGCAAGCAGTTCCTCGTCGGTGATGCCCCACTGGCGGGCGATCTGTGAACCGAGGTCGATGCAGTATTCGCAGCGCACCGTCGTCGCCGACTTGAGCTCGGCGAGCGCGCGGTGCCGGGGGCTGAGGATGTCCAGTTTCGACTCGGCCTGCTCGAGCTTGCCGTAGGCGTTGAGCAGCCGGGGAATGTGCGCGTACATTCGCAGCGGTTCCAGCATCCCGGCGGTTTCCAGGCCGGTCATCTGCGCGAGTTTGCGCTTGGTGAAGAAGAAGGCGATCTTGGCGCCCAGGCCGGCGTCGCGGTCTGAGACCCCTGGCAACCGGGACATGGCGATCCTCCTAGCAAGTTGCGGTGTGAACCAACGTCCTCACTAAGTCGACACCCGGCGCGGCGCAAACGTGACCGCCCTAGTTGGGCGGACCCGGCGCCCGGTCCATGTCGAACACCCGGGCGTGCAGCACGGTGCGGTTCCGCAGCGCCGCCCGGACCGCGCGGTGCAGGCCGTCCTCGAGATAGGTGACGCCCTTCCACCGCACGGCGTGCGGGAAGAGGTCGCCGTAGAAGGTGGAATCCTCCGACAGCAGGCGGTCCAGCGCCAGCACCGTGGTCGTGGTGACCAGTTCGTCGAGGCGGATCTGCTGCGGCGGAATCTGGGCCCAGTCGCGGTAGGACAGCCCATGCTCCGGATACGGCTTTCCCTCGCGCACGCCCTTGAAGATCATCGCCGGATCTTTCCCGACGCCCTGTGCCGCGACCGGTTCATGCTGGACAGGCTAACCGGAAGACGTGCCTACAGCCTCGAGGCCACCGCAATTCCGCCTGCCGCCGCCGAGTGCCGCCGCCCCCGCCGCGGCAACCGGCCGCTGTAACGGTTAGCACGGCTTGCGACCCGTAAAATGAACCCGGGTCAGCGCGGCGCAGGGAGGTGACAACGAGTGGGAAGTGCCGACGATCGTCGCTTCGAGGTGCTGCGTGCCATCGTCGCCGATTTCGTTGCCACCAAGGAGCCCATCGGTTCCAAGAGCCTGGTGGAGCGTCACAACTTGGGCGTCTCGTCCGCGACCGTCCGCAACGACATGGCGGTGCTCGAGGCCGAGGGCTACATCACCCAGCCGCACACCAGCTCCGGACGGGTGCCCACGGAGAAGGGCTACCGGGAGTTCGTCGACCGGCTGCACGACGTCAAGCCGCTCTCCTCGGCCGAGCGCAGCGCGATCCTGAGCTTCCTGGAGTCCGGTGTCGACCTCGACGACGTGCTGCGCCGGGCGGTGCGCCTACTGGCCCAGCTCACCCGTCAGGTGGCCGTGGTGCAGTACCCGACGCTGACGTCGTCCACCGTGCGTCATCTGGAAGTGATCGCACTGACCCCGGCCCGCCTGCTGATGGTGGTCATCACCGACACCGGTCGCGTGGACCAGCGGATCGTCGAACTGGGCGATGTCATCGACGATCACCAGCTGTCCCAGCTCCGGGAGATGCTCGGCCAGGCGTTGGTGGGCAAGAAGCTCTCGGCGGCGTCGATCGCCGTCGCGGACCTGGCCGGACAGCTGCGCGCCCCGGACGGCCTGGGCGACGCCGTCGGCCGCTCGGCGACGGTGTTGCTGGAGTCGTTGGTGGAACACACCGAAGAACGCTTGCTGATGGGCGGCACCGCCAACCTGACGCGCAACGCCGCCGATTTCGGCGGCTCGCTGCGCTCAATCCTGGAGGCGCTCGAGGAGCAGGTGGTGGTGCTGCGGTTGCTGGCGGCCCAGCAGGAAGCCGGTAAGGTGACGGTGCGTATCGGCCATGAGACGGCCGCCGAGCAAATGGCGGGCACCTCGATGGTGACCACCGCCTACGGCACCTCCGACACCGTGTTCGGCGGAATGGGTGTGCTGGGGCCCACCCGGATGGACTATCCGGGAACTATCGCCAGCGTCGCCGCGGTTGCCCTTTATATCGGCGAAGTCCTGGGTGCTCGATGAACGCGCACCCGCTGGATGCTCAAGCTTTGTGGGCGCGGGACAAGGACCAGGTTTAGGAGAGTCAGGCGTGGCACGCGACTATTACGGGCTGCTCGGGGTGGGCAGAAACGCCAGCGATGCGGAGATCAAGCGCGCGTACCGCAAGTTGGCCCGTGAGCTGCATCCCGATGTCAACCCGGACGAGGCCGCGCAGGCGAAGTTCAAGGAGATCAGCGTTGCCTACGAGGTGCTGAGCGACCCTGAGAAGCGCCGCATCGTCGACCTCGGTGGCGATCCGATGGAGGGCGCCGCCGCCGCGGGCGGTGGCTTCGGCGGCGGCTTCGGGGGCCTCGGCGACGTGTTCGAAGCCTTCTTCGGCGGCGGCTTCAGCGGTGGCACGACCTCCCGCGGTCCGATCGGCCGGGTGCGGCCGGGCTCGGACTCGCTGCTGCGCATGCGGCTCGACCTCGAAGAGTGCGCGACCGGTGTGACCAAGCAGGTCACCGTCGACACCGCGGTGCTGTGCGACCGCTGCCAGGGCAAGGGCACCAACGGCGACTCGGTGCCGGTCCCGTGCGACACGTGCGGCGGCCGCGGCGAGGTCCAGACGGTGCAGCGCTCGCTGCTGGGTCAGGTGATGACCTCGCGGCCATGCCCCACCTGCCGCGGCGTCGGTGTCGTCATCCCCGATCCCTGCCACCAGTGCATGGGCGACGGCCGGGTGCGGGCCCGCCGAGAGATCAGCGTGAAAATCCCCGCCGGGGTCGGCGACGGCATGCGGGTGCGGCTGGCCGCCCAGGGCGAGGTCGGGCCCGGGGGAGGGCCGGCCGGCGACCTGTACGTCGAGGTCCATGAGCAGGCCCACGACGTCTTCGTGCGCGAGGGTGACGACCTGCACTGCACGGTGTCGGTGCCCATGGTCGACGCGGCGCTGGGCGCCACGATCACCATCGACGCCATTCTGGACGGCATCAGCGAGGTCACCATTCCGCCTGGCACGCAACCGAATTCGGTCATCTCGCTGCGCGGCCACGGGATGCCGCACCTGCGGTCGGGCACCCGGGGCGATCTGCACGTCCACGTCGAGGTGGTGGTGCCCAGCCGGCTGGACCACCACGACACCGAGCTGCTGCGCGAGCTCAAGACCAGGCGCAGCCGCGACGTGCCCGAGGTCCGCTCGACGCACGCCGGCGGCGGCCTGTTCAGCCGGCTGCGCGAAACCTTCACCGGCCGCTAGCTGCGATCTGGAAAAAGGCGCGCACATGGTCGCGACCCTCTTCTACGTCGACGCGCTGCCCGATACCGGCTCGCTGGCCGTCCTCGAGGGCGACGAGGGGTTTCACGCCGCCACCGTGCGGCGGATCCGACCCGGCGAACACTTGGTCCTCGGCGACGGCTCCGGCGGCCTGGCGCACTGCGAGGTCGAGCACGCCGGCCGCGACGGGTTGAGCGCCCGGGTACTGAAGCGCTGGAGCGTCGCGGCGGGGCAACCGCCGGTCACCGTGGTGCAGGCGCTGCCGAAGTCGGACCGCTCGGAGCTGGCCATCGAATTGGCCACCGAAGCCGGGGCGGACGCCTTCGTCGCCTGGCAGGCGGCCCGGTGCGTGGCCAGTTGGCAGGGTGCCCGCGTGGACAAGGGCCTGCGCCGGTGGCGCGCCGTCGCCCGTTCGGCGGCCCGGCAATCCCGACGGGCGCACATCCCGCCCGTCGAGGGCGTGCTGTCCACCGCGGGACTGGCCCAGCGGATCCGCGACGACGTGGCCGCCGGAGCCGTGGCGCTGGCCCTGCACGAGTCGGCCACCGACCCGCTGACCAAACTCGATATCGCCCGCGCGA
>NZ_LZKF01000148.1:0-96977 GCF_001672665.1 Mycobacterium sp. E2238
GCGCAGGCGATGGCGACGCGCTCACCCATGTCGATGCGGTCGGTCACGGCGCCGCCCTCGACGATCCGCTCGAACTGGTGGGCCAGCGTCATCGAGGCCCAGACCGCGCCGTCGGCGTCGAGCGCGATGCCGTCGGGTGGCCCGTCCAGGCCGTCGGCGAAGACGCGGCGCTCGGCCAGCCCGCCATCCGGACCGATCGTGAACGCGGTCAGCCGCCGGCCGACCGACTCGGCGACGATCAGCTTCTGCCGGTCCGGTGTGATCACCATTCCGTTCGGAAAGTCGAGGTCTTCGGCTACGACCACGGCGCTGCCGTCCGGATCGAGCCGGATGATGGCGCCGCAGCTGAAAGCCTGGCAGCCGATGTACGCACGGCCGGCGTCGTCGATGACCATGTCACCGAGGTTGACCGGTGTCAGTTCGAGCGGATCGTCGAGGGCGGCGCCGTGACCGACCGCATCGACATGGGTGAGCGCGTCGCCATCGCCTGCGCGCTCGGCGGCCCCGAACGCCGCACGCTGTTCTTGTTGTCCAGCACCGACGCGTTTCCCCGGCGCCTGGTCGGCACCCGGCTGTCCCGGCTGGATGCCGTCACGGTGACCACGCCCGGCGCCGGACTCCCCTGACGAGAGGTTGATGATGACGGACTCCTACTACGAGCTCATCGACGGCGCCGACCCGTTAGGCGAGAAATTCCGCGCCACCGACCTGGCGCGCGGCACCTGGTCGGCGGCGATCCAGCATGGCGGGCCGGTGTCGGCGCTGCTGGTGCGGGCGCTGGAGCGATGCGAACAGCGCGACGACACCCGCCTGTCCCGCGTGGTCATCGACTTGCTGGGCGGGGTGCCCGCCGAGGGCGACCTGTGGGTCAGCTCGCAGGTGCAGCGGGGCGGGAAACAGATCGAACTGGTCAGCGCCGAGATGCTGGCGCCGGGTCCCGATGGCGAGCCCCGGCCGGTGGCCCGGGCCAGCGGATGGCGGTTGCAGACGCTGGACACGCGAGCGGTGGCTCACGCCGCGCCTGAAATGCCCGGGCCGCGCAGCCAGGCGCGCAACCGCAACCTCAAGGCACGGGACTGGGACCGCAACTACGTGCACAGCCTGGACTGGCTGTGGCTGACCGAGCCGCTGAGCGAGGGTCCGGGCGAATCGTGGATCCACCCGAACGCGGACCTGGTCACCGGCGAGAGCATGACACCGCTGGAGCGCCTCTTCTCGGTGGCGGACTGCGCCAACGGCATCGGCAGCAAGCTGGACATCAGCCGGTGGACGTTCCTCAACACCGACCTGGCCGTACACGTGTTCCGGGTTCCCGACGGCGACTGGATCGGCATCCGCGCCGAGACCAGCTACGGCCCCGACGGCATCGGGACCACGATCGGCACACTGTTCGACGAGCAGGGCGCGGTCGGTGCCATCCAGCAGTCGGTGCTGGTGCGCCCGCGCCCGGGCAAGTCGGGCCGGGAAGCGAAATGACGTTGAAGCACTTCGTAGAGTTGCAGATATGAGCCGTCCGGCCCAGACCGCAGAGCCTGACACCTCGACGCGTCAGCGCATCCTCGACGCCACCGCAGAGGTCCTCGGCCGCAACGGCAAAACCAAGCTCAGCCTGTCCGACGTCGCCGCCCAGGCCGGCGTTTCGCGGCCGACGCTCTACCGCTGGTTCGCGTCCAAAGAGGAGTTGCTGTCGGCCTTTTCGAGCTACGAGCGGCAGATCTTCGAGAGCGGCCTGGTCCGCGCGACCGCCGGTCTGAAGGGGGTCGACAAGCTCGACGCCGTGCTGCGGTTCATCGTCGAGTACCAGCACTCGTACTCCGGCGTGCGCATGGTCGATGTCGAGCCCGAGCACACCATCGCCCAGTTCTCCTGGGTCATCCCGCAGATGCGCGAGGGCCTGCAGCGGCACCTGCCCGGCCCCAACGCGGCGGTGAAGGCGGCGACCGTGATCCGGATCGCGATATCGCACTACATCGTCCGCAGCGACGACGCCGACCAGTTCCTGGCCCAGCTGCGGCACGCCGTCGGGATCAAGGCGCCTTCGGATTAGTCGAGCCGCACCTCGACCTTGACGCGGCCCTTCTCATCGCGGCTGGCGATCGCATGGCCGGTGCGGTCGGCGCCGTCGAAGTTGAGCAGCGTGATCGGACCGCCCTCGCCGAGGAAGTTTCGCCACCATGTCTTGCTATCGGGCGACATGACGTTGATGACGATGCCGTCGCCCGAGCGGCGGTACCCGACCGGGGTCTGGATCGTCTTACCCGAACGCCTGCCGACGTAGCGAATCTTGATCAGCCCGCGTCGTACCAGTGGCCCGACGACGGGCGCGTCGATCATGCCATTGAACAAATTGTTGACGATTCCGACGATGGGCGTGCTGAAGATCCCGGATGCCATGGAGCCCAGCGTATGTCAGACGGCGCAAGAACGATTAGTCGAACAGCACCGCCGCATTCAGGTAGCCGGTCGGGTCCAGCGCGGCCTTGATCGTCCGCATCGCCGCGACGTCCGCCGGTTCGCGTGACATGCCCAGGTAGTGCCGCTTACGGGTGCCGACGCCGTGTTCGGAGCTGACGTTGCCGCCGGATCGCGCGATCAGTTCCATCATCGGTTGGTACAGCGCCTTCTCCCGCTCGACCGGGCAGCGCAACACGTTGAGATGCAGGTTGCCCTCGCCGATGTGGCCGAACAGCAAGGGCAGCGCCCCCGGCGCGAGCGCCCCGACCAAATCGACTGCCGCCTTGGCGAATTCGTCGATCGACGACAGCGGCAGGGAGATGTCGAACTTCAGCGGCGGCCCGTACACACCCAGTACCTCGGCGAGTGATTCGCGCACCTGCCACAACCGCTGCTGCGCGCCGACATCCACCCCGACCGCGGGTTCGGAGGACACCCGCACGCCGTCGAGCAGTTCGGCGAGCCGGTCAGTCTGGTCGTGGTCAGCGGCGAGCTCCACCAGCAGCAGCCAGTCGCCCTCGACCGGTGCGCCGACCCCGAGGTGCTCGCCGGTCAGCGCGGCGGCCCGGCCGTCGATCAGTTCCAGCGCCGCGATGCCGTCCACGTCCCGAAACGCCCGGCCGGCATCCACGAGAGCATCCAGCTCGGCGAATCCGCAGATCGCCGTCACCTGCCGCGCCGGGGTGGGGTGCAGGCGCAGGTCCAGCGCGGTGATGACGCCCAGGGTGCCCTCGGCGCCCACGAACAGCGACGACAGGTCGTAGCCGGTGTTGTCCCGGCGCACCCGGCTGTGCCGGTGCAGCAGCGACCCGTCGGGGAGTGCCACCTGCAGGCCGAGCACCTGCTCGCCCATGTTGCCGTAGCGGACCGTGCGCAGGCCGCCGGCGTTCGTCGAGGCCATCCCCCCGACGGTCGCGGTGTCCCGGGCAGCCAGGTCCACGCCGAAGAGCAGGCCCGCGGCGCCCGCGGCCCGTTGCACCGCCGCCAGCGTCGCCCCGGCGCCGACCTGGACGCGTCGCTCGACGGTGTCGACGTCATCGAGGGCGTGCAGCCGCTCGGTGGACAGCAGCACGTCGTCGTGCTCGGGAACGGTGCCGGCCACCAGCGAGGTGCGGCCGCCCTGCACCGTCACGTGCGCCCCGGCGTCCCGGCACAGCCGCAGCACCTCGGCGACCTGCTCGGGTGATCCCGGGCGCACCAACGCGCTGGCCCGCCCCCGGTACCGACCCGTGTGGTCGACGCTGCGCCCCGCGAGCACGTCGGGATCGGTGACGACGTGGTTCGATCCGACTACGTCGGCCAGGCTGCGCAGCATCGACACCATCCCCTACGCCGAACGTGCACTGACGGCGAAAAATAAGCCCAATTCTCGCCGTGAGTGCACGCTCGGCGACGAACCGCCGCTAGAACTCCTTGTGATTCACGTCGGTGATCAGGCCACCGTCCATTATGAATTCGCTGCCGGTGGAGTAGGACGACTCGTCACTGGCCAGGAAAAGGATGAACGTCGCGACTTCCCGAACCTCGCCCGGACGCCCCAGCGGGATCGTCACCATGTCCTCGGGCAGGTGGGCGGTCATCGGCGTGCGGATGAACCCCGGGTGCACGGAGTTCACCCGAATGTTGTGCGGCGCCAGCTCCAATGCCGCCGACTTCGCCAGTCCGCGCACGCCCCACTTGGACGCGACGTAGGGGTGCACCATGGGCGCGCCGCGCAGGCCCTCGATGGAGGACACGTTGATGATCGAGCCGCCGCCCGCCGTGATCATCGGCTCGACCGCAGCCCGCATGCCCAGGAAGGTTCCGGTCAGGTTGACGTCAATCACCTTCTGCCACTTGGCCAGATCGAAGCTTTTCAACGGGCCGAGCGCGACGGTGCCGGCGTTGTTGACCAGCACATTGAGCTTGCCGAATTCGCCGACCGCGGTGGCGACGGCGGCGTCCCACTGGTCGGGCTGGGTGACGTCGAGATGCACATAGCGCGCGGAGTCGCCGATCTCGTCGGCCAGCGCCTTGCCCTGGTCGTCGAGAATGTCGCCGATGACGACCTTGGCGCCTTCCTCGACGAGCAGGCGCGCGTCTTCGGCTCCCATACCGCCAGCGCCGCCACTGATCAGCGCTACCTTGCCGTCTACCCGACCCACGCGGGTCTCCTTTCGTTTAGGTGGTCACCAAAGTGCTTGGTGCGTAAAGGCCCTTGCCGGTTACCAGCGGCAGGTCGAGGGTGCTCCGGATGCCCGGCGGTGCCGCGATCACCGCCGGGATGGCGTTGACGATGCGGCCCGCGGCGCCGGCGATCGCGGCGTGGTTGTGGTCGCCCTTGCGACTGCTCGGGACGATGTCGACGGCGTACGACGGCTCCCCGGTGATCTCGACGCGGTAGGAGCCGTCGCCCGCGGCGGGCTGGGGTAGGTCGGGGCGCAGGTCCGGCCGCAACCGGGTGACGTGTTCGATGACGATGGCGGGGTGGCCCTTGACGATGCCGCGAATCTCGAACTGCAGTACGGCCACCGTGCCCTTGGCCACGTGGCCGACCGCGATGTCGAAATCCTCGGGCGCGGGCTCGCGCTGGTAGGACTCGGTGATCTCGTCGACCTCGATGCCGAGACCGGCCGCCAGCTGACGGATCGCGGTTCCCCAGGCGATGCTGAGGATGCCCGGCTGCAGCAGCATGGGGATCTCGTCCATGGGCTTGGCGAATCCCATGTAGTCCATGACCTCGGTACCGTTGTACGACGCGTAGTCGTGAATCTCCATGCAGCGCACCTGATCGATGCGCTGGCAGGTCCCGGCCAGCACGAACGGAATCAGGTCGTTGGCGAATCCCGGGTCCACACCACTGATGAAGATGCTCGAATTGCCTTGCTTGGCAGCGTCTTCCACGCGAGCGATGTACTTGTCGGGCATCACGCCCCACGGGTATTGCAGGAGCCCCGGCGAGGAGCCGACGACGTTGATGCCGGCGGCCAGGATGCGCATCACGTCGGCCATCGCGTCGGGCAGCCGGGTGTCGCCCATGGCGCAGTAAACGACGCACTCGGGCTTCGCGGCGATGATGGCATCCAGATCCGCGACGGCCTTGACGCCGGTCACGGCGCCCGCATCCAAGCCGACACCGCACAGCTCGCCGGCGTCCCTGCCGACCTTCTCCGGGGTGGACACGCAGACGCCCGTCAGCTCGAATTGCGGGTTGGTGATCAGTTCGGCCAGGGCTAACCCTCCGACGTTTCCGGTACCGACGTGCGCGACGCGGATCGCCATGAGAGTCTCCGTCCTCTGAGCGCTCAAAACTTTTCTAGACACTAGTCCACAAAATTTGTGGCGCATACCGGCGGACCGACCCTCGACTCCTCGGGCAGAATTACTCGCCGATGACAGAACGCGAAGACGTCCAATTCCCCTCCGGTGGCGATCTGATCAGCGCCTGGCTCTACCGGCCCGCTGGCGCCGATCCCGCCCCGCTTCTGGTGATGGCGCACGGCCTGGGCGGGGTGCGCACGATGCGGCTCGACGCCTACGCCGAGCGATTCAGCGCGGCGGGTTACGCCTGCCTCGTGTTCGACTATCGCAATTTCGGCGACAGCGAGGGCCGGCCGCGCCAGGTGCTCGATATCGGGCTGCAGCTGGCCGACTGGGCCGCGGCGGTCGCCTACGCCCGCACCCTCCCCGGAATCGATCCCAAACGAATCGCGTTGTGGGGCACTTCTTTTGCCGGCGGACACGTGATCGCCACGGCGGCCCGGCTGCCGGGTATCGCCGCGGCGGTCGTCCAATGCCCCTTCACCGACGGCCTCGCGTCCGCGCGCACCATCAGCAACCCGTTGATCACGGCACGCATCACAGCGCGGGCGGTGCGCGACGCCGTCGGGGCCCGGTTGGGCCGCGCCCCGGTTATGGTCGCGACCGCGGGCCGGCCCGATGAGGTCGCGTTGTTGAACGCTCCCGACGCGTATGCGGGCTATCTGCGCCTGGTTCCCGACGGTGTGGAGCTACGCAACGAAGTCGCCGCCCGCATCGCGTTGCAGGTCTTCACCTATCGTCCGGGACGTCTCACGCCCAAGATCACCTGCCCGATCCTGTTCTGCGTGTGCGAAGCCGACTCGGTGGCTCCGGCGGCGGCGACGCTGCGCCATGCGGCCAAGGCCCCTCGCGGTGAGGTCAAGCTTTATCCCGAGGGCCATTTCGCGATCTACGTCGACGAGGCGTTCGAGCGTGTCGTGGCCGACCAGCTCGCCTTCCTCGACAAGCACCTGAAGGGCGCGGCGTCGCCGGGCTAGGGGCGATCGCGAGCGCGGCGTAGTCGGGCGAAGCGGGTCGCCCCCATGGGGCTAGGGGCCGAGCGGAGAACTCGTGCGGATCGCTTCGTCGCGGATCAGGCCGCGCAGTAGTGCGGTGCTGAACTCGGCCGCGATCTCCTTGGCGCTGCGCCGACCACTCGGCCGCAGCCACCGGTAGGCGCCCAGCGTCATGCCGATGTATCCGAGCGCCAGGACGTGGGAGTCGCACGGGTAGAACTCGCCGCTGGCGATCCCGCGGTCGATGAGGCCGTGCACGTGCTGGTAGACCTGGGCTTCCTTCTCGCGGACCTCGGCCACCTGTTCGCTGGTGAACCATTCGGTTATGTACGGCTGCTCTTGGAAGTACACGGCGGCGCGCTCGGGATCGCTTGCGATGCCGGTGAGCAGGCGGACGGTGTACTGGTAGAGCGCCTCGCGGGCCGTCCAGGACGGGTCGTCGTGGACGGCGGCCAGCGTGCCCTCGGCGGCCTGCCGGTAGATGTCGAACAAGATCAGGGATTTGCTGGCGTAGTAGTGGTAGACCGTCGCCTTGTTCAACCCGATCACGTCGGCGACGTCGTCCATCCGGGTCCCGTGGTAGCCACGGGCGGCGAACAGCTTGGTCGCAACAGCCAGCAACTCCTCGCGCCGCGTAAGTCCGCTCTCGGATGGCATCTGTTCTCGCTATCTTCAATGCCGGGCCGGATGTCGGGTGCCAGGCAAGGCCCATTATCAATCAACTGGTTGGACAGTCTAGGCAAACGCCAGGTGTCGTCCCGACGAGGATGGGACTAGACTCGCTTCACGAAAGCTCAAGTCGCGACTGGAGGGGTGGCCTCATGGATCCGAACCCGGACTACGACGCTAGCGACGAAATCGAGTTCTTCTTCCGCTACGTGCCGTGGGGTCTGCGCGGCGTCGTCGACGGCAACGGCTACCCGCCGCCCGCCTACCCGCCGGTCTAGCCGGCGCCGCTAGAGCGCTTTCAGTTCCTCGGCGACCTCGGTCACCGACTTCTTCGCATCCCCGAACAGCATCGTCGTCCCGTCGGCGTAGAACAGCGGGTTGTCGATGCCCGCGAACCCGGAATTCATCGACCGCTTGAGGACGATCACCGACTTGGCTTTGTCCACGTTCAGGATGGGCATGCCGTATATCGGACTCGATTGCTCGTTGCGGGCCGCCGGGTTGGTGACGTCGTTGGCGCCGATGACGATCGCGACGTCGGTACGGGAGAACTCGTCGTTGATGTCATCCATGTCCTTCATGGCGTCGTAGTCGACTTCCGCCTCGGCCAGCAGCACGTTCATGTGACCGGGCATCCGCCCCGCGACCGGGTGAATGGCGTACTTCACCGGCACGCCCTTTTCCTCGAGCAGGCTGGCCATGTCCTTGACGGCGTGCTGGGCCTGCGCGACCGCCAGCCCGTAGCCGGGCACCACGATCACCTGGTTGGCGTACGCCATCTGGATCGCGGCGTCGGCGGCCGAGGTCGCCTTGACGTGTTTGTCGCCGCCGTCCCCGCCGGCGCCCGGGGCCACGCCCCCACCACCGAAACCGCCGGCGACGATCGCCGGGATGGAACGGTTCATCGCCTTGGCCATCAGGTTGGTCAGGATCGAACCGGACGCGCCGACGATCATGCCGGCCACGATCATCGCGGTGTTGTTGAGCGCCAGACCGGCCGCCGCGGCCGACAGCCCTGTCATCGCGTTGAGCAGCGAGATGACCACCGGCATGTCGGCGCCGCCGATGGGCAGCACCACCATCAGGCCGAGCACACCCGCGGCGACGAGGAGGCCGATCATCCACCAGAGCGACGCGCCACCTGTCCCGGGATGGGCGTGGATGCCGACGATGACCGCGGCGGCCACCGCCGCCGCCAGCAGCAGCAGGTTGATCGGTTGCTGAACCTTGCCGAAGCCGATCGGCGAGCCGGAGATGATCTCCTGCAGCTTGCCGAAGGCGATGATCGATCCCCAGAACGAGATCGACCCGATGATCGCGGCGAACAGCGACGCGACCACGATGTGAACGGTCGGCGACTCCCCGTGTTGGAACGCCGAAAATCCTTTGGTCTCAATGAATTCCGCCAGCGCGATGAGCGCGACGGTGCCGCCGCCGACGCCGTTGAAGAACGCCACCAGCTGCGGCATGGCGGTCATCTTGGTCAGCCGCGCCGGCGGCACACCAAGCACGACGCCCACGACCAGGCCGGCGATGATGAGCACCCACGACTCGGTGTGCCGGATCTTGATCAGGGTCGCGGCGACCGCGATGGCCATGCCGACCGCGGCGATCAGGTTGCCCCGCACCGCGGTCTTGGGCCCGGTCAGGCCCATCAAGCCGTAGATGAAGAGGGCGAACGAAATGATGTAGAGAACGGTGACCAAATAGTTCATTTCGCCGCCAGGTCTTCGGTCTTCACGGGCGCGGCCTTCTTCTTGCCTTTGAACATGCCCAGCATCCGGTCGGTGACGATGAAGCCGCCGATCACGTTGAGCGTCCCGAACACCACCGCGACGAACAGGATGATCTGCACCGCCAGCGATGGATGTTCAACCTCACCGAAGACCACCAGCGCGCCGAGCACCACGATGCCGTGGATGGCGTTGGTCCCCGACATCAGCGGCGTGTGCAGCGTGTTGGGCACCTTGGAAATGACCGCGAACCCGACGAACCCGGACAGCACCAGGATCGCCAGATTGGCCAACAGCTCGTCGTACATGTCTAGGAGTCCTCTTTTCCGGCCCGCGTGACACAGGCCGCCGCGACGACCTCGTCGTCGAAGTCGGGGGCCAGCTTGCCGTCTTT
The DNA here is from genome assembly GCF_001672665.1 of Mycobacterium sp. E2238. Lineage (NCBI taxonomy): Bacteria > Bacillati > Actinomycetota > Actinomycetes > Mycobacteriales > Mycobacteriaceae > Mycobacterium > Mycobacterium sp. E2238. The sequence continues at coordinate 9,546 of NZ_LZKF01000148.1, forward strand.
GATCAACAGGTCCAGGAGCGCCGTGATGTTTTTGCTGTAGAGCTCGCTCGCGTGCTCGGGCATGGTTGCCGGCAGGTTCAGCGGCGAGGCGATGGTGACGTCGTGCTTGACGACCGTCCGCCCCGGTTCGGTCAGTTCGCAGTTGCCCCCGGTCTCCCCCGCCAGGTCGACCACCACGCTGCCGGGCTTCATCGACTCCACCGCCGCGGCGGTCACCAGCCGCGGCGCGGGGCGCCCCGGGACCAACGCGGTGGTGATCACCACGTCGAACCCGGCGATCGCCTTCTCCAGGGATTCCTGCTGCTGGGCGCGTTCTTCCTCGGTGAGCTCGCGGGCGTACCCGCCCTCACCGGCCGCGTCGATGCCGATGTCGAGCCACTGGGCTCCCACCGAACGGACCTGGTCGGCAACCTCCGGGCGCACGTCGTAGCCGGAGGTGCGCGCGCCCAGCCGCTTGGCCGTCGCCAGCGCCTGCAATCCGGCCACCCCGACGCCGAGCACCAGCACGCTCGCCGGCTTGACGGTGCCGGCCGCGGTCGTCAGCATCGGGAAGAACCGGGTCGACTCGGACGCCGCCAGTAACACGGCCTTATAGCCGGCGACGTTGGCCTGCGACGACAGCGCATCCATGACCTGGGCGCGCGAGATCCGCGGGATCGCCTCGAGCGCGAACGCCTGCACCCCGGCCTCGGTGAGCGCGCCGATCGAGTTGTCGGCGTTGCGCGGCGCCAGGAACCCGATCAAGGTCTGCCCGCGGCGCAACCTGCCGACCTCCTCTTTGGTCGGCGGCGCCACCTTGACGACGACGTCGGCGGCCCAGGCGTCCCCGATGCTGGCGCCGGCCTCGGTGTAGAGCTGGTCAGGGAGCAACGCGCCCTCGCCCGCGCCCGACTCGACCACCACGGCCACACCGCCGCTGATCAGCGCCGCCACCGCCTTGGGTACCAGCGCGACCCGTCGCTCGTCGGACCCGGACTCGGCGACCACCCCTACCGTCGTCTGCGCATCTGTCATGGCGCGTACATCTGCTTTCCCGCACTTTCCTGCCGTTTGATGTGCCGCTGGCTGGCCGCACGCTTCGCTACCTTAACGCCTGCCGGGTTTCGCCCCGGACGTGCGATCGACCGGGCGGGACACCGCCGGCGCGGCAGATGGACTCCCGTCGATGGTTCGTTACCCGAGGCGCACGCAGTAGCGGCCGCGGCGTTGTGGACCCACAAGACCGCGTTGTGGCCGGTTGGCTACCAGAGCGGGATGTCCTGCCCGTGTTCCGCCGCCGGCCGGGGCCCGAAGTAGCGGCGTTCGGACTCGTCGATCCGCACGTCGTTGATGCTGGCCTCGCGGCGCGCCATCAACCCCGACGGCGAGAACTCCCACAGCTCGTTGCCGTAGCTGCGATACCACTGGCCGCTGGCGTCGTGGCACTCGTACTGAAACCGCACGGCGATCCGGTTGCCGTGGAAGTCCCACAAACTTTTTCGCAACGCGTAGTCGAGCTCGCGCTGCCACTTGCGGGTCAGGAACGCCACGATCGCTTCCCGACCCACGACATGTTCGTCGCGATTGCGCCACTGCGAGTCAGGCGTGTACGCCAGGCTGACGCGGTGCGGATCGCAGGTGTTCCACGCGTCCTCGGCGGCCTGCACCTTCTCCAGGGCGGTCTCAGCGGTGAACGGGGGGAACGGCGGACGGGATTCGGTCATGGCGTCCATCGTGCGCCGTCGCGATCGCGGACCACACCTCGAGCCTGCAATCAGGCATACTCCTCGCGGCGTGTCGTGTGCGTGGTTTCAGTGTCGCGAAGGTGACCAATAAGGCTCGGCCATATGGGCCGTCGCGGCACGTGTCCTATGGTGGCGGCATGGACTTCGCGATGTCGGCCAAAGCCAACGATTACCACAAGCGATTGACCGACTTCATGACCGAGCACGTCTTCCCGGCCGAGGCCGAATACGACAAGTACCGAGACGAGGCCGGCCCCAACGATCACACGGTCCCGCCGATCATCGAGGAGCTCAAGACCAAGGCCCGGGAGCGCGGCCTGTGGAACCTGTTCCTGCCGGCCGAGTCGGGTTTGACCAACCTGGAATACGCGCCCCTGGCCGAGATCAGCGGCTGGAGCCTGGAGATCGCCCCCGAGGCGCTCAACTGCGCGGCGCCCGACACCGGCAACATGGAGACCCTGCACCTGTTCGCCACCGAGGAACAGCGCAAGCAGTGGCTGGAGCCGTTGCTCAACGGTGAGATCCGCAGCGGCTTTTCGATGACCGAGCCGGCGGTCGCCAGCAGCGACGCCCGCAACATCGAGACCTCCATCGTGCGCGACGGTGGCGACTACGTCATCAACGGCCGCAAGTGGTGGACGTCGGGGGCGTCCGACCCGCGCTGCAAGATCCTCATCGTGATGGGCCGCACCAACCCCGAGGCGGCAAGCCACCAGCAGCAGTCGATGGTGCTGGTGCCGATCGATACGCCGGGCGTGACGGTGGTCCGCTCCACCACGGTGTTCGGCTTCCAGGACCAGCCGGGGCACTGCGAGATCATCTACGACAACGTCCGGGTGCCCGTCACCAACCTGCTGGGCGAAGAGGGCGGGGGCTTCGCGATCGCGCAGGCGAGGCTGGGCCCGGGCCGCATCCACCACTGCATGCGTGCGCTGGGCGGCTCCGAACGGGCGCTGGCCCTGATGGTGGACCGGGCGCAGAACCGGGTGGCATTCGGCCGCCCGCTGGCCGAGCAGGGCGTGGTGCGCGAGGCGATTGCCAAGTCCCGCAACGAGATCGATCAGGCGCGGCTGTTGTGCGAGAAGGCGGCGTGGACGATCGACCAGCATGGGAATAAGGCCGCGCACACGCTGGTCTCGCAGATCAAGGCGGTCGCGCCCCAGGTGGCGTGCAACGTGATCGACCGTGCTATTCAGGTGCACGGGGCCGCGGGCGTCAGCGAGGACACGGTGCTGGCCCGCATGTACGCCTGGCACCGGGCGATGCGCCTCTTCGACGGTCCCGACGAGGTACACATGCGGACCATCGCGCGCGCCGAGCTCGGCCGGGAGAAGTCCCCGCTCGCCGCGGCGGTCACCTCGCATGACTGAAACACTGCGGGAGCTGTCCGGCGCGTGGAACTTTCGCGATGTCGCCGATGAGACACCCGGGCTACGGCCCGGACGGCTGTTCCGGTCCGGTGAGCTGAGCCGCCTCGACGACGAGGGCCGCGCGACACTGCGCGAGTTGGCCATCACCGACGTCGCCGATCTGCGCGCCGCACGCGAGGTTGCCCGCCGCGGACCGGGATTGGTTCCCGACGGCGTCGACATCCATCTGCTGCCCTTTCCCGACCTTGGTGACGCAGAGCAGACCGAAGACGACGCGCCACACGAGACCGCGTTTCGGCGGCTGTTCGCTGGCGATCCCGACCAGTCCGACGAGGCCGTCAACGAGGCGGCCGTCCGCCACATGATCGACGAATACCGGCAATTCCCGTTTCGCAACGGAGCGCAACGCGCTGTGCACCATGTCTTTTCGTTGCTGGCGGCCGGGCGTGCGGTGCTCACCCACTGCTTTGCCGGCAAAGACCGCACCGGCTTTGTGATCGCCACGGTGCTGGAGACGGTCGGCATCGATCGCGACACCATCGTCGCCGACTACCTGCGCAGCAACGCAGCGGTACCTCAACTGCGAGACCACATCTACGAGATGATCCAGCAGCGCTCCGACGTCGAGCTGACCCCGGAGGTCGTGACGTTCACCAAGGCGCGCCTCGCCGACGGTGTCCTCGGCGTCCGCCCGGAGTATCTGGCGGCCGCGCGCCAAGCGATCGATGAGACGTACGGCTCGCTGGACGCCTATCTGCGCGACGCAGGCATTGCGCAGACGGTTGTGGACCGCCTGCGCAACGAACTGCTCGTCTGACCCGGCCCGCTACAGCTTGAAGTTGGCCTGCTTGGCCGCCGACAGGTCGTCGATCTCCGACCAGTGTGAGGCGACGTCCTCGACCGTCGGCGGCTTGTCGAAGTTGGCGCCCTCGTTCTGGAACAGCGCCACCCGCTGCACCTTGCCTCCGCCGACGACGAAAACCGAAGCGGTGTTCGGGTTTTCCTCGGTGCACAGGTAGGCCACCACCGGCGCGACATACTCGGGCGTCAGCTTCTCGAGCACCTCCTTGGGCAGGATGTCCTCGGTCATCCGGGTGGCCGCGATCGGCGCGACGGCGTTGGCGTGGATGTTGTACTTCGCCCCCTCCTGCGCCAGCGTGTTGATCATGCCGACCAGGCCCAGTTTGGCCGCGCCGTAGTTGGTCTGCCCGAAGTTGCCGAACAGGCCGCTGGTGGAAGTGGCGACGACGACCCGGCCGTAGCTCTGCTCCCGGAAATGCGGCCAGGCGGCGCGCAGCACGTTGTACCCGCCGTACAGGTGCACCTTGAGCACGGCGTCCCAGTTCTCGAACGTCATCTTGTGGAAGGTGCCGTCACGCAGGATCCCGGCGTTGCTCACCACGCCGTGCACGGCGCCGAACTCGTCGAGTGCCGTCTTGATGATGTTCGCGGCGCCCTCGGGCTCGGCGACGCTGTCGTAGTTGGCGACCGCCCGGCCACCGGCGTCCTTGATCTCGTTGACGACCTGGTCGGCCATGTTGTGGCCGGCGCCCGTGCCGTCCCGGGACCCGCCGAGGTCGTTGACGACGACGTTGGCCCCCTCGCGGGCCAGGGTCAGGGCGTATTCACGGCCCAGCCCCCCGCCGGCTCCGGTGACGACGATGACACGATCCTGCACTCCGGGCATCAGGTTCCTCTCTGAAGTGAAAACTACGGCCTAGCAAGCGAATTGGAGCAGTGGTCAGAACATCCGGCGGGCCATCTTGAAGGCCCGCGCCGTGTACGGCGGGTAGATGAAGCTGGACAGGTCGGGCCGGGTCGGCTTGGTCAACACCGACTTGCGGTGGCTGAACTCCTCGAAGCCGTAGCGCCCGTGATAGGCGCCCATGCCCGATGCGCCGACACCGCCGAAAGGCAGCTTGGCCGTCGACACCTGGAAGGCGAGGTGATTGACGAGCATGCCGCCCGCCGGCACCTCCTTGATCACCCGCTCGCGGGTCTCGCGCGTCTTGGTGAACAGGTAGGCGGACAACGGCTTGGGCCGCGAGTTGATGAAACGTATTGCGTCATCCAGGGATTGGACGGTGATGACCGGCAGCACGGGACCGAAGATCTCGTTCTGCATCAGCGGTCCGTCCGGGTCGGGGTCGACCACGACCGCGGGCTGGATGCGCAGGCTCGACGGGTCACATTTGCCGCCGACGACGACCGTGCCGTCCCCGCCGGCCAGGTAGCCGCTGATCCGGTCGAACTGACGCTGGTTGACGATCCGCATTCCGTCGGGCTTGTCCGACGTGAACTTGGTGATGGCCGCGCCGATCTTGCTCACCAGTTCGTCGCGGATCTTGGCGTCCGCCAACACGTAGTCGGGGGCCACACACGTCTGGCCGGCGTTTAGCAGCTTCATCCAGGCGATCCGCTTGGCCGCCACGTCCACGTCCGCGTCGGCCGCCACGATCACCGGGCTCTTGCCGCCGAGTTCCAGCGTGCACGGCGTCAGATGCGGCGCGGCGCCTTCGTAGACCTTGCGACCGATCTCGGTGCCGCCGGTGAACAGCAGGCGGTCCAGGCCCTGCGCGATGAGTTCCTGGCTGACCGAACCGTCGCCCTCCACCACGGCGATCGCGTCGTTGTCGAGGTATTCGGGCACCAGCTCGGCCATTAGCTGCGCGGACGCGGCGGCGATCTCCGAGGGCTTGAGGATGACGGCGTTACCCGCGGCGATCGCGCCGACCGCCGGGCCCAGCGTCAGATAGAACGGGTAGTTCCACGCACCGATGATCAGCACGGTGCCGTAGGGCTCGTATTCGATCCAACCGCGGCCGGGGAGCTGCGGCATCTCGAGCAGCTGATACCTGCGGCGCGTCCACTTGCGAACCCGCTTGGCCGCATACTTCGCTTCGCCTGCCGTCGTTGCGATGTCGGCGATGAACGCCTCGAACGGGCTGCGGTCGAGATCGGTGGCGAGAGCGTCCGCGATGGCCGCCTCGTTCTCTTCCATCAGCTTGGCCAGCTGCAATAACTGGCGTTTGCGCCACTCGACGTCGCGGGTGCGCCCGCTGGCGAAGGTCTTGCGCAACCGCGCCACGGTCGCGGGGATGTTCGCCGGCTGAGGTGCCGGCGCGCCATTGGCGGCGGATGTCGTGGGTGTAACCGATTCGGTGGTCATCGTTGTCCTTCCCCTGCTTCGGCCATCCCCGTGCGCCCGCTGCTCGTCTCACGAGCGCTCATGGGTGATAACCGCGATCCTAACCATCCGGTTGGGAGAGCAGTAGAAAGGATCTGACCCGGCGAACCGGCTCAGGGTTTGGCCGCCGTCAGGAAGCTGTTCGCGAACGGCCGGTCCGCCGGTTGCATCACCGCGGTGGCGCCGACGCTGGTGGCGACGTCCCAGGAGTCGTCCAGCGTGCGGGGCATTACAGCCGCTCGGCGATGACGAAGTCGGAGAAGGCGTCCTTGTCGTCGGCCAGGGGGACGTTCTCGATCCAGCGGCCCAGCCGGCGCATCTCGTCCGTCGAGCGCTGCGCCCGAGCACGCCAGCCGTGGTTGTTGAGCCAGTCGGTGACGTTCGCCCGGTGCTCGTCGCGGTACATCAGCTCGCCGACGTCGACGGTCTCTTCGATGCCCAGTTCGTCGGCGACCCTCCTGAACCGCTCGCGCATCTGCTGCCGGCGCTCGTCGGCGTGTGCGGGCGCGGTCTCCGCCGAGACCCGGCTTCCGGCCGGGCTCAGCTCGCCGATCTGGGTGAACAACCGGTCTTGTGCCTCGGCCGGCAGGTACATCAGCAGGCCCTCGGCCAGCCACGCGGTCCGCGCCGTCGGGTCGAAGCCCGCGTCGCGCAGCGCGGCCGGCCAGTCCTGCCGCAGGTCGATGGCCACCGCGCGGCGCTCCGCCGAAGGCGCCACGCCGTTTTCCGCCAGCGTCGCGGACTTGTACTCCAGGACCTGGGGCTGGTCGATCTCGTACACCACGGTGCCGGCGGGCCAGTCCAGGCGGTATGCCCGCGAATCCAGGCCCGACGCCAGGATTACCACCTGCCGGATTCCGGCGGCGACGGCGTCCTTGAAGTAGGTGTCGAAGAAATGGGTGCGCACCGCCTGATAGCCGCGCATGTGCTCGAGCTGCGCCGCGGAGTCGGCGTCGAGGGATTCGATCTTGGCCGCGACGTCGGGGTCGAGCATGTGCTCCCACAAGACCCCGGCACCGGCGTTGGTGACCAGAAGTTTGGCGTACGGGTCGCGGATGAGGGCGTCGGTCCGTTCGGTCTCGACGGCCCGGGCGGCGGCGACCATCACCGCGGTACTGCCGACGCTGGTCTTGATGTCCCAGGTGTCGTCGTGGGTGCGCAGTGAGCTCATTGGGTTGCTCCTTGATCCTCGGAAGTCAGGCGGTCGGCTCGCCGAGGTGCGCCCGCAGCAGCGCGCTGCGCACGGCGTCTTCGGCCAGGTCTTCGGGTACCGGGCGGCCCAGCCGGGCCATTTCGTCGCGGTTGTCCACGGCCTGCACCTGCCAGCCGTGGTCGGTCAGCCACTGGGCCGCGTCCGAGCGGTCCGGCTCGTGATAGGTCAGCGCCTGCACGTTGACGTCCAGGCCGAGCCGCTCCCGCATCCGCAGCCAACGCTGTGAATTGCTTCGCGAGTTGAGGCCGAACGCCTCGATGGCGACCCGGCTGCGCGGGGCGCTGAGAGCCGTGAACATCTCGAACAGGCGGTCTTGCGCGTCACTTGGCAGGTACGGGAGCAAGCCCTCCGCGAGCCATGCGGTCGGTTGCGTGCGGTCGAAGCCCGCCGCGGCCAACGCCGCGGGCCAGTCGTCGCGCAGGTCGACGGGGACCGGGCGGCGGCTGGCGGCGGGGGCGGCGCCGTGCTGCTGCAGAATTTCCGTCTTGTATTCGAGCACCTTCGGCTGGTCGATCTCGTAGACCGCGGTGCCGGCCCGCCAATCCAGGCGGTAGGCCCTCGAGTCCAAGCCGGCGGCCAGGATGACAACCTGGCGAATCCCGGCCTTCACGGCGTCGGCGAAGTACTCGTCGAAGAAGTGGGTGCGCACGGCTTGGTAGTCGATGCCGATCCGATGCGCGCGGCGGCCCTGCTCGTCGCCGTCGAGCCAGGCCAATTCGGGGTCGGTGAGCCGGGCCCATGCCGGGCCAGCCGACGAGACCAGGACGCGAGCGAACTCGTCGCGGATCAAGGGGTTGCTTCCCGCGGTTTCCGCCGCGCGCGACGCGGCGACGCCCAGCGCGGTGGCGCCGACGAGTTCGGTGATGGCCCAGCTGTCGCCGGCGGATCTCAAGGAAGGCGGTAACGACGCGTCCAGATCAGTCATGACGGGCGCCATGTTACCGGGATAAGTTAGTTAGCCTATACGCTTTGTGCGCAACTTCACTGTCCGCGCGAGGGGCTAAGCTCCCGGCCGCAGAAGTCCGCCTTCCATCAGCTGGCGCAGCATTCCGGTCACGGCCAGCATCTGCTGGGGGCTCTCCACCCACCCCGCGTACAAGCCGACGCCGCACATGATGACGACCAGCGACTCGATCAGCGCCGACGCGTCGATGTCAGCGGCGACCTCGCCGCGCTCGATCGCGTCCCCGACGACTCGGTCCAGAAATTCCCGGACCGCCCGGACTGACTCGTTTTCGGTCTTGTTCCATTCCGGGTGCCGCTGCGACTCGAGCACCCCGGAAATTATCAGCGCCGACCCGGCGGGATTCTCGGAATTCGCTTGCACCGCGGCGGTGATGAATGCCGTCAGCTGCGCCGCCAGTGTGGTTTCGCGGTTGGCAACTTTGATGCCGGTTCCGATGATGGCTTCGTTGGTTTGCTCCAATACCTCGCGATACAGGGCGCGCTTGCTGGAGAAGTAATGGTTGATGGCCGGGCGCGTCAGATCGGCGCGGGCCGCGATAGCCTGGAACGTCGCGCCGTCGTAGCCGCGCTCGCTGAACACCAGGCGGGCGGCCCGCATGATCCGCTGGCGCGTCTCATCCGCCTTTGCGGCAGGGGGGCGTCCTGGCCTGCGACCCGCCCCTGAAGACATCGTTAAAGTGTGCCACCGCCACGGTGCGGCATTAGCGCATTTGGCGGAATGCTGCCAAACTTCCCGGCCTGGTAGTCCTGCACCGCCTCGACCAATTCCGCGCGCGAGTTCATTACGAAAGGCCCGTAGTGGAATACCGGCTCGCGAATGGGTCGGCCGCCCAGAATCAGCACATCCATCGCGGTGGTGCGCGACGATTCCTGCGCCGGGTCGGCGCCCACCGTGATCCGATCCCCGGGGCCCAGCACCGCCAATTGGCCCTCGCGAATCGGGTGAGCGACCGGGCCGACGTATCCGCTGCCGGACAACACGTATACGAGCGCATTGAAATCGCGTAGCCACGGCAGGTTGAGTCGGGCGCCGGTTTCGATCGTGGCGTGGGCGAGCGTGATCGGCGTGTGAGTGATCCCTGGGCCGCGATGACCGCCGATTTCGCCCGCGATGATGCGGACCAGCGCCCCGCCGTCCTCGGACGAGATCAGCTTCGCGTCGCCACCTTCGATGGCCTGATACCGAGGCGGCGCGAATTTGTCTCGCTTCGGCAGATTCACCCACAACTGGATGCCATGAAAGAGGCCTCCGCTATCGACCAGTTCCGCGGGCGGCGTCTCGATATGCAGGATCCCCGAACCGGCGGTCATCCACTGCGTCGCGCCGTCGGTGATCAGGCCGCCACCGCCATGGGAGTCCTGGTGGGCGAACTTGCCGTCGATCATGTAGGTGACCGTCTCGAACCCGCGGTGCGGGTGCCAGTCCGTGCCCCTCGGCTCGCCGGGCTCGTACTCCACCGCGCCCATCTGGTCCATGTGCACAAAGGGGTCCAGGGCGGCGGCGCCGACCCCGGCGAAGGCGCGGACGACGGGAAAGCCCTCGCCCTCGTAGCCGCGCGGTCCGGTGGTGATCGACCGGACCGGGCGCTCGGTGTCGGCGGGTGCGGCGAAAACGACGCGGGGCAACGTCAACGTGTTGGCCGTGACAGCGGGCATGTGACCTCCAGAAATGAGAACTACCCCGCATAACCGGACTACGGTCCAGTTATTCCCCGGCGCTGCCGTCGCGGCGAATAGTTGCGTAGTGCAATATTTGCTGCAGTAGATGGTCGCAGCGGCGTGCCCGATCCGGAGGCGGTCGACAAGCAAAGTGGGGCCGTCGGGGGAAGGATGCGTGGATGGGGCAAAAAGTGGCGGCCACGGGTACGGTTCGGCCGATCCGGCCCGTGTCCAGAGCCGTGGGCCAGTTCGCCGGTTGGCTGCGCGCGAACCGGCTCGGGCTGTTCTGTGTGGCGATCGTCGTCGGGCTCGGCGCCGGCCTCGGCGCGGTGGCGTTCCGCTACCTGATCTACGGCTTCACCTGGTTGGCGACCGGACACGACGAATTCGGCCAGGACGGTTGGGTGGGCAGCGACCATTTACCCTGGCTGGGAATTGGCTTCTTCGTGATCATCCCGGTCATCGGCGGACTGCTCTACGGGCCGCTGATCTCGCGGTTCGCCCGGGAGGCTCGCGGCCACGGCGTCCCGGAAGTCATGATCGCGGTGGCGGAGAACGGTGGCCGCATCCGTCCGCAGGTGACCGTCGTGAAGGCGCTGGCCTCCGCCCTGTGCATCGGTACGGGCGGATCGGTCGGCCGTGAGGGACCCATCGTGCAGATTGGCGCGGCGCTCGCCTCCGGTTTCGGCCAGTGGGTGCGGATGCCGGAAAACCGGCTGCGGGTCCTGGTGGCCTGTGGCGCGGCGGGCGGCATCTCGGCCACCTTCAACGCCCCGATCACCGGGGTGTTCTTCGCCGTCGAGCTGATCCTGCGCGAACTGTCCGTCGAGGCGATCTTCACGATCATGCTGTCGTCGATGGTCGCCGACGTGGTTGCCCGTGTGTTCTTCGGCTCGGCGCCCTTCCTCACCCAGTTGCCCGCAGGCATCGAGCTGAATCACATAGCCAACTACGTGCTGGTGGCGCTCCTCGCGGCGATCGCCGGACTGATCGGGATCCTCTTCAAGAATGTCCTGTACAAGACCGAAGACCTTTGCGACCGAGTGTGGGGTGGCCGCCCGGATTGGGCACGGCCGGCGGTCGGGGGGATCGTGCTCGGCCTGCTGCTGCTCGCGGTGCCGCAGCTCTACGGTGTCGGCTACCCGGTGATGTACGCCGCCTTCGCAGGCCACTACGCGCTGTGGCTCTTGGTGGTCCTCGCCGCCGGCAAGATGCTGGCCTGCAGCCTGACCATCGGGATCGGCGGCTCGGGCGGGGTGTTCGCTCCCTCGCTGTTCGTCGGGGCCACTTCCGGCATGGCCTTCGGCCTGTTCGTGCAGCACACCATCGGGACGGCCGTCGGGCACCCCGCCCTGTACGCCATCGTCGGCATGGGCGCCGTGTTCGCCTCCGCGGCGCGCGCCCCGCTCACCGCGCTGGCGAGCACGGTCGAAATGACCGGCGATTTCAGCCTTACCCTGCCGGTCATGTTGGCCGTGGCGGTCGGCACCACCGTGTCACGGGGGGTTTCCTACGGCACCATCTACACGACGAAGCTGCTGCGCCGGGGCATCGACATCGACCGCCCCACTCCCACCCATGCGTTCGCCGACCTCACCGCGGCCGACGCCATGCACCCGTTCGCCGTCCCACTGGACCTGACCCGGCCCGTCGGCAGCGCCGGTCCGGACTTGACGGCCTTGCTCGGCCCCGTCACGCGCATGCGCGAACCGCAGGCACTATTCGCCAACGACAGCCTCGCCCAAGCCCTGCGCCAGCTCGTCCTCTACGGGCGCGACGGATTGCCCGTCATCGACACCGAGGCCCGGTCTGTCCAGGGGTGGCTGACCAATCAAAATGTGCTGCGGGCGGTCGCGACCCACTTCACCGACGTCCAGCCGGACGTCGCCGCAACTAACCCGGCTGCGGATTGGGTCGAGCCGCGACCCGCCGAACACGACCCGCACAGTGAGCTTGACGGGTATTGCATCGTCGAATACACCCTGGCCGGCGACTCGACTGCCGTCGGCCGGATTCTCGGCGATCTCGACTGGCCGGACGGTCATTTCCCCGTCTCGGTGCTGCACAATCGGCGACTCATCGACGCCGACGCCACCTTAAAGCTGAGCGCCGGCGACCGCGTAAACGTTCTTGCACCCAAAAACGGTGCGCAGCAATCGGATTCGGAAGACCGTTAGGTGCTGCGCGCGCTGCTGGCGGCGTCCTGCTCGGTGGTCGAGCCCTCGTGGGTCAACTGACCACCCGCGCTCTCCAGGTGCGCTCGGACGAACCACTGGAACTTCTCCAGGTTCCCGGCCTGATCGATCAACAGATCCTGGGTGACCGGGTCGAGCTCCTCGGTCTCCTCGATGTACTTGCGGATGTCCTCGATGACGCCGGTGTAGACGAGATCCAGTGCGGCCAGATGCGCCTGGACGGTGTCGCGGCCGACGGAGTAGTCGTCCCAGGTGCGGTCTTTGATGATCGCCCCGGGCGTGCCCTGCGGTGACCCGCCCAGGGCCGCGATGCGCTCGGCGACATCGTCGGCGAAACCGCGGACCGCCTCGACCTGCGGGTCGATCATCTCATGCACGCCAATAAAGTTGGGCCCCACCACATTCCAGTGCACATGCTTGAGCGTCAGGTGAAGGTCGTTGTAGGTGCTCAGTTGCTTTTGCAGCAGTTCGGTCAGCCGCGCTCCCTGTTTGTCGGTGAGCCCCGGGATGGTGAACTGTGTCATCGATTGCCTCCGTTTCGCACACGTCACTTCCCGGGTTGGTTACCCGAAGGCGGTTGCTGAAAACCCGGGCCCGACGAGGCGATGACCACGTTTAGAGCTCGGCGATGTGCTGCACCGGTAGCCGGGCACCCCGCCGCGGTTCGTACGCCAGCCCGCTGGCCTCGAGCAACCGGACCACCCGGTGGCGGTGCGGCCGCATCGGCTCGAGCAGCTCGAGCATGCCCGCGTCGTCGACCGGGCGGCCCGCCAGCGTCCAGCCGATCATCTTCGGGATGTGATAGTCGCCGACCGAAAGTGCGTCCGCGTCACCGAACGCCCGTTGCGCGGTCTCGGCGGCGGTCCACTCGCCCACCCCCGGCAACGACATCATCGCCGCGCGCGCCTGCGCGGGCGGACGGGACGCCAACCGTTCCAGCGAGGCGGCCCGTCGCGCACACGTCACCACGGTCCGCGCACGCCCCGGGTCGACGTTGGCTCGATGGAATTCCCACGACGGGATGTGCCGCCACTCGTCGGCCGACGGCGGCACCCGCATCCGCGCCGGCGCGGGCCCCGGCGCCGGTGACCCGTACTTGGACACCAGCAGGCGCCACGACCGAAACGCATCGGCGCCGGGCACCCGCTGCTCGATGATCGCCGGGATGAGCGCCTCCAGCACGAGCCCCGTACGGCCGAGGCGCAGATGCGGTACCCGCCGGTGCGCGGCGGCGACGATCGGGTCCCGGGGGACGAAATCGGAAGCGTCGTCCTCGTGGCCGAGCAGCGCGGGCAGCCGTTCGACGAACTCCGGTGCGCCGCTGCCCCACGCCACGCAGTGCGCGGCGTTGGCGGCCACCCGGCTGATGCGCGCGGCGACGGGCCCGGTCGGCAACAGGCTGGTCCGCCAGATCGTGCCGTCACCGGAAGACTGGAAACACGGATCCCCCAGACCCCGGCGAAGCGGCGCCAACGTGTGCCCGAAGCTGACCGCCCCGGGGAACGTGACGGTGCGCGTGCTTTCCACCGACCAACTCTCCGATTGACCGTTAACGATGTGCCAAGTCAATATTGCGATGTGATGACGCCGTTCGATGACCCGCAGGGCGAACTGGCCTGGATGTTCCTCCAGAGTACGAGCGACGGGGGCGACCTCGACGAGGGCTTCTCACTGCTCAGCGACGACTTCAGCTACTGGTCGCTCGTCACCCGGGCCTCGTGCGACAAGGAAGGTTTCCGCCAAGTTGTCGAGCGACGCAAAAAGGATCTCGAGCTGACCATCGACCTGGTGCGCTGTGTGAACGAGGGGGAAACCGTGGTGGTCGAGGCGAACGCCAGCGGCACCACCACCGCCGGCGTCGAATATGACAGCCCGTTCGTCTGCATCTTCGACACCCGCGACGGCTTGATCGTCTCGATGCGGCTGTACAGCGACACCCGGGCCCACGAGGCCGCGCTGCCCGGGTGGATTTGCTAGGACGCCGACACGCTGATTTCGGCCTTGTTCGGGTAGAACGCGACATGCCCTGCGATGGCCGCGACCGCCGGATAGGGCTGCTCGTAGGTCCAGATCACGTCCTCCACGGTTTCGCCGGCCGAGGTGGTCACGCTGTAATAGCTGGCCTCGCCCTTGAAGGGGCAATACGTGCTGGTGTCCGTGCGGGTCAGCCGGTCTTGCACCACGTCGCTCATCGGAATGTATTGCACCGCAGGCAAAGTCGCTTCGCGCAGTTCCAGCGCGGCCGTCGTGTCGGCGACCACCTCGCCGTTGACGCGGACCTGGACCCGCCCCTTCGTCGGCTCGATGGTGATCGGGTGGCCGGCACTGGGTTCTTTGATTTCGGGATGGCTCATGGTTTCCTCCTAGACGCCGATAAGGGTTTTAACACGAGCCGGCGCCCGACACTTCCCGATCAGGGCGACCCGAATGCGTAGCGGTGATACTGGGACATATTGGCCATGGCCGGAATCAGCGACATGGCCCTGCCCATCACGTGGTATGCGCGCGGAAGCCGCTCGTAGGTGTCGGATTCAAACCATCGCACCCAGGCAAGCAGTCGCGTGCCGGGCACCGCCGTGAGTATCTCGTCCGGGCCATCGATGCCCCAGCTCAACTTCGATCCGGACCGGCGCACCACCGCGTTCATCCACTGAGACTTGATACCCACTCGGTTGAACACGTCGAATTGCAGCTCGCCGCGGTCAAAGCGATCAACGACCCGCCGCAGCAGCGCGATGCCGTCCTGTTCGCACAGGTACATGGTCAGGCCTTCGGCGATCATCAGCGCGGGCCGGCTATCGGGTATCTCCGCCAGCCAGGCGGGATCGGTTATCGGCGCCGCGACGACGTGGCAGTGCTCGGTGGCCGGATAGAGCCGCGCGCGCAGTTCGGCGACGTCGGGGTAGTCGATGTCGTACCACTCCACCCCCGGGCCCGGCTGGAGCCTGAAGTATCGGCCGTCCAGTCCGCAACCCATATGCAGGACAACGGCGCTCGGATGCGCGTCAAGGAATTGGCGAGCCCAGATGTCGAAGTGCGCGGTGCGGGTCGTCACCGAGGCTGAATTGCGTGCGGTGATCGCGGTCTTCGTCCAGTCGTACTCGATCCGCTCGGCGACCTCTTTGGCATAGCGGTCGCCCAGAATCGGGTTCGGCAGGTCTGCGTCCAGGGCCTTGGCGTAGAGCGTCGCCAGCATCGTTTGCGGCGGCCCCTCGAGATCGACGTGTATGCGGTCCACGGGCCCGGCGCCTATTCGGGCTGTGCGGCCGGGCTGGCCTTTCGCGGACTGCGCATGGCGGCCCAGAACCGGGCCGCCTCGCGGATCGACTCCTCGACCGGGCGCGGCTGCCAACCCAGTTCGCGTTTGGCCTTGCCGCTGTCCACGTTGGCCTCGGCGCGCATCATGCGCACCGACGCGAGGCTGAGTTCGGAGTCCTTGCCGGTGAGCCGGGCCTTCAGGCTGCCGAGCGCGGAGAGGGCGTAAAGCATCGGGACCGATATCGAGCGTTGCGGCGCCGGCACCCCGGCCTCGTCGGCCGCGATGCGGACGACGTCGTTCAACGCGATCATCCGCTCGGAGACCAGGTATCGCTCACCGATGCGGCCGCGCTCGGCGGCCAGGATCATGGCCCGGGCGGCATCGTCGACGCCGACGACTTCCAGCTGAATGCCGTTCATCAGGAAGGGCAGCTTGCCGAAGACGGCGCCGGCGATGAAGGCGCCGTGCGGCGTGCCGCCCCAGTCGCCACTGCCGTAGGTCGTGGACACGCACATCGCGATGGCGGGCAACCCCGCCTCGGCCACGTACCGCATGACCAGGTCTTCGGCCTGCACACGGGACTGCACGTAGGGGGTCTGTCCCCGCGGGCTGATCACGTCGTCTTCGGTCGCCACGTGCCCGTGTCGCCGGCCCACCGTCGCGTAGGTGCTCGTGAAGATGAACCTGCGCAGGTCGGGTTGGCTGACGGCGACATCGAGAACGTTGCGCAGGCCTTCGACGTTGGTGCGAAACAGCGGCGCGGGGTCCCGCAGCCACGCGCGGGTGTCGACGACGCAGTAGTAGACGTCGTCCACACCGTCCATCGCCTCGCGCAATGTGGCGTCATCGAAAACGTCGCCGTGGAAGCGGGTGAGCTCGAGGTCATCGATGGAGCGGGTGTTGGCATTCGGGCGCACCATCGCCCGGACCGGGACACCGCCGGCCACGAGTTGACGGGTGACGTGCGAACCCAGAAAGCCGTTGGCGCCGATGACGAGTTTGGGTTTGGTGCTCACTGAGGTCCTCCGTATTGCTGCATCCACCTCTCGGCGTCTTCGTCGAGCGTGCCCAGCGCCTTGGCCTTGTGACACCACTTCATCCCGGCCTTCAGGAAACGCAGCGGGTTGTAGATGTCTTCTTCACGGCTCCACTGGCCGTCACCGGCGTACGTGATGATCGTGATGTTGGTGGCGCTGATGACACTGCCGTCGCCCGGGTCGCGCATCGGGTTGTCCAGTTCGAGGATGACCCGCCCGGTGGGCTCGTCGATCACCGACCACAGCGTGGGGAACGCGATCATGTGGCTGCCAGGGAACGTCGTCATCGTCTGCTTGATCCACTCGCGCACCTCGTCGCGTCCGCGCATCGTGCCCGCCGCATGCTCGACGTACTCGACGTCGGGCGTGTACTGCTCGACCCAGGCGTCCCAGTCCCGCGTCTCGGCGGCCCGGGCCACCGTCTCCTCGAACTTCTCGAAGGCGGCGGCCAGTTCGCTGCGGGAGAACGAACGGGTAGTCACTTCGCGGCACCGTTGCAGCTCATCGGCGGAGTGTAGCCTGGGCGGCATCGTGGCCCGTGAGGAGGACGAGCAATGGCAACCGAAAAAGCGATCCTTGCCGGCGGCTGTTTCTGGGGGATGCAAGAACTGATCCGCAAGCAGCCGGGCGTGGTTTCGACGCGGGTCGGTTACACCGGCGGCGACGTCCCGAACGCGACCTATCGCAATCACGGCACGCACGCCGAGGCCATCGAGATCGTTTACGACCCGGCGGTCACCGACTATCGCACCATGCTGGAGTTCTTCTTCCAGATCCACGATCCGACAACGAAAGACCGCCAGGGCAACGATCGCGGGCCCAGTTACCGGTCGGCCATCTTCTACCTCGACGAGGACCAGAAGCGGATCGCGCTGGACACCATCGCCGACGTCGAGGCCTCCGGGTTGTGGCCGGGCAAGGTGGTGACCGAGGTCAGCCCCGCCGGGGATTTCTGGGAGGCCGAGCCCGAGCACCAGGACTACCTGCAGCACTACCCCAACGGGTACACCTGCCACTACATCCGCCCCGGATGGAAGCTGCCGCGGCGGGCCACCGCGGACCAGTAGGCCGCTCCGGCTCAGCGGCGGTGCACCACGACCCGGCCGCCGTCCTTCGGCGTGTAGGCGACGCCGCGGCCGTGCCACCGCTCCCCCGGGGCCGTCGTGGTCTCAAGGGTGAAGTGACGCAACACCGTTCGCAGTACGACATCCATCTCCATGTTGGCGAACGCCGCCCCCACGCAGCGACGGGTGCCGCCGCCGAACGGGATCCACGCGAAGGCCGACGGCTTGGTCCCGACGTAGCGTTGCGGGTCGAAGCGTTCTGGATTCGGGAACACGTCGGGATTTTCGTGAATCTGCGCGATGCTCACCAGGATTGACTCGCCGCGGGGAATGACCCACTCCCCGAGTTGATAGCGGGGCGGATAGACGCGCCGGGCCGCGAAATCGATGACGGTCCGCGCCCGCTGGACCTCCAGGATGGTCGCCTGTCGCAGCTCCTGGCCGCCATTGTCGGCCTCCTCGACCAGGGCGGCCAGCACCTCCGGATGCCGCGTCAGCCGTTCGAAAGCCCAGCCCAGCGTCGAGGCGGTCGTTTCGTGGCCGGCGGCCAGCAGCGTTAGCAGTTCGTCGCCGATGTCCTTGCGCGACATGGCGGAACCGTCGTCGTAGGTGCTGCGCAGCATCAGTGCGAGCACGTCGGAGCGCTCGTCGAAGTTGGGGTCGGCCCGCTCGATTGCGATCAGCCTGTCGATGATGGTGTCGTACTGGCGGCGCCACTCGTCGAGCCGCCCCCACGGGGTGAAGCGCCCGTAATTGCGTTGCGGTTTCGGCATCGTCGCCATCCGCGAGCCCAGCGTGACCCACGGCGGGATGAGCCTGCGCAGCTCGTCGAGTTCGGCACCCTCCGCCCCGAAGACGGCGCGCAGGATGGCGTTGAGCGTGATGCGCATCATCGACGGCAGCGTCGGAAAGGCCTCGCCCTCCGGCCAGCCGGCGGTCTCGCGCAAGGTCTCTTCCTCGATGATCGCCTCGTACTTCTTCATGCTCTTGCCGTGGAACGGCGGCGCCAGCAACCGCCGCCGCCGGCGGTGGCCCTCCCCGTCGAGCGCGAACACCGAGCCGGAGCCGAACAGCCGGCTCAGGTTGGGCTGGATGTTGCCGAGCTCGTCGGGGCTGGTGGTGAAGATCTGCTTGGACAGCTGCGGGTCGGCCACCACCACGACCGGGCCGTAGATGGGGAGATTCAGCGTGAAGACGTCGCCGTGC
The DNA here is from genome assembly GCF_001672665.1 of Mycobacterium sp. E2238. NCBI lineage: Bacteria > Bacillati > Actinomycetota > Actinomycetes > Mycobacteriales > Mycobacteriaceae > Mycobacterium > Mycobacterium sp. E2238. The sequence continues at coordinate 28,426 of NZ_LZKF01000148.1, forward strand.
TTGCGGGCCATCCGCTGGATCATCCCGCGCCGCGACACCGCAAAACCCAACCCCTGCAACAGCTTTGGCAGCCGGGTCGCTGGGGGTAACCGGACGGGCATGGTTGCCGGTGGGGCGGTGACGGCTTCGCTCATGACGGACTACTCCCCATTTCTCCCCCGAGTCCGGGGTGGTACCGCGGTGTACCAGACCTTTCGGGGATACGGTACTCTGTGGTACCACAGCCTGACAAGGGTGCCGTACCTACCGAAAGGCGCCGCCCGTGACCTCAGCGACGACAGCAACGGCTGACGAAGCGGTCCTCGGTGACCCTTTCCGGCTCAGGCTGCTCGACGGCCTCGCCAGCTCGATCGCCGAGCGCGGCTACCGCGCCAGCACCGTCGCCGACGTCGTTCGTCACGCCCGGACGTCCAAGCGCACCTTCTACGACCAGTTCGCGAGCAAGGAGGAGTGCTTCCTCGAGCTGCTGGGGTCCGACAACGAAAAGCTCGGTGCGTGCATCGCGGCGGCGGTCGACCCCGAGGCCGATTGGCATCAGCAGATCCGTCAGGCCGTCGAGGCCTACGTCGGCTACATCGAATCCCGGCCGGCCATCACGCTGAGCTGGATCCGGGAGCTTCCGTCGCTCGGTGCCGCCGCGCGCCCGGTGCAGCGCCGCGGGCTGCAGCTGCTGTCCAGCCTGCTGATCGACCTCAGCGCCAGCCCCGGGTTCCAGCGGGCCGAGCTGCCCCCGCTGACCGCCCCGCTGGCGGTCATCCTGCTGGGCGGTTTGCGCGAACTCACCGCCCTCGCCGTCGAAGACGGAAAGCCGGTGCGGGAAATCGTCGAGCCGGCTGTCGACGCCTCCATAGCCCTGCTCGGCCCGCGACACTAGGCTCATCGCATACCCCTCAACCAGACGGAGGACCTCGCGATGCGGCTGTCGACCCGGAATCAGCTCAAAGGGACCATCACCGAAGTCGATCTCGGGAGCGTGATGGCGATCGTGAAGGTGAAGCTCGACGGCGGCGACCAGGTCGTCACCTCCTCCGTCACCAAGGACGCCGCGACCGACCTCGGTCTCAAGGTCGGGCAGCCCGCAACCGTGTTCATCAAGTCCACGGAAGTCACCATCGGCGTCGACTGACCCATGGCGACGACGATGCGCGCCGAGCGCTTCTATGCGGACACCAAAACGGTTGCGCTCGAAGATGTTCCAATACCGGAGCCCGGTCCAGGAGAGGTCCTGGTCAAGGTCGCCTTCTGCGGCATCTGCCATTCCGACCTGAGCCTCATCAACGGCACCTTCCCGGCGCAGCGACCCGTGGTGACCCAGGGCCACGAAGCGTCGGGCACCATCGCGAAGCTGGGCCCGGAGGTGACCGGCTGGGCCGAGGGTGACCGTGTCGTGGTTGCCGCAGGCCGGCCCTGCCAGAAATGCGCGAACTGCCGGCGCGGTGATGTGGTGAATTGCCTGCGGATCCAGTTGATGGCTTTCGCTTACGACGGGGCGTGGGCCGACTACACCCTGGCGCAGGCGGCTGGCCTGACCCGGGTACCGGACAACGTGCCGCTGGAGCAGGCGGCGATCCTGGCCGACGCGGTGTCCACGCCGTTCGGTGCGGTCGTGCGGACCGGGAAGGTGGCGGTCGGCGAGTCGGTCGGCGTGTGGGGCGTCGGCGGCCTCGGCACCCACATCGTCCAGCTGGCGCGGCTGGTCGGTGCCGTGCCGATCATCGCCGTCGACGTCAACCCCGCGGTTCTGGAGCGCGCCCTGGCCGTGGGCGCGGACTACGCGTTCGACTCCCGCGACGACGGGCTACAGGACAAGATCGCGGGGATAACCGGCGGCCGGCTGCTGGATGTGGCCTTCGACGCCGTCGGGCTGAAGGCGACGTTCGAGCAGGGGCTTGACTGCCTCACCCCGGGCGGCCGGCTGGTGGGCGTCGGGATGAGCGCCGAGGCGCCGACCGTCGGGCCCACCTCCCTGTTCGGATTGACCCGCAAGCAGGTGCTCGGCCACCTGGGCTACCAGAACGTCGACATCGAGACCCTGGCGAAGCTGGTTTCGGCTGGGCGCCTTGACCTTTCACGGTCGATCAGCGAGATCGTCGCCCTGGAGGACGTGGCGCACGGCATCGAGATGCTCGAACGCCAGCAGGGCAACCCGATCCGCATCCTCGTCCAGCCCTGAGGCGCCGGCGCTTACCCTTCGCCGCGCAGGAAGGACCGCAGCCGGTCCAGCACCAGCTCCGGGCGCTGGTCGATGATCCAATGGCCGACGCCGTCGACCAGCTCCACCTCGAAATCGCTGATGTGGTCGGCATATCCGTCGGTCAGGTCGGGCGTGATCACCGGATCTTGGGTGCCGGTCAGCCAGCGCACCGGCACGTCGACGCGGGCGTCGGCGTACTCGCCGCGCATCCAGCTCAGCATCTCCCCGGTCTGGAAGCTGCGATACCAACGGGAACCCGCCTCCGCGTGGCCGGGCTGGCGCATGCACTCGGCGTAGAGACGGAGGTCCTCCTCGGGCAGCGTGTAGCCGCCACCCACCCATGCCCCGAGCAGGCGGCTGGCCCTCGAATTGGCGTTGCTGATCAGCCGCGGCCCGATGACCGGCAACGAAATCGGGATCTGATACCAGAGCCGCCAGATATTCCTAACCGCGCGCAAGTCGCGCTTCACCCACGGCGCAACGGTGTTCACGCCGAAGAAGCCGGTCACCTTCTCCGGGTGGCGCAGCATCATGATGAACGCGACCGGCCCGCCCCAGTCGTGCGCGACGAGCTTGACCGCCTTGACATTCAGGCGGTCCAGGACGGCCGCCAGATCGTCGGCCATCTCGGCCTTGGTGTAACTCGACCGGGGCGCCGAGCTCCAGCCGGCGCCGCGCAGGTCGGGGCACAGCACGCGATAGCCGTCGGCGGCCAGCGGCCCGATCAGGTTGTGCCATTCCCACCAGTTCTGGGGGAACCCGTGCACCAGCATCACCGCCGGGCCGTCGGCCGGGCCGGCGTCCGCCACGTGGATCGTCACACCGCTTCCCAGATCCACATACCTGTGTTCGACACCGTCCAGCGCGGGCATTGTGACCATGAAGTGAGAACGTAGCGGGCCGCCGCGGGTTAGGCCAGGAACCGCTCGACGTACGGCGCGAAGCGGCCGCGCAGGTCGGCCTCGTCCAGGCCGAACATCTCGCAGGACGTCGCGACGTTCCCGAGCCGGCCGCGGCGGTGACCGGCCAGGTACTCGTCGATCGCCATTCGGACTTCGTCGGTGAACGGCTCGCCGGCCAGGGCGTACACCCGCTCGGCGACACCGGTTTCGTCGGCCATGAAGTCGTCGAACCGGATGTCGATCGAGCGGTCTGGACCGATGGTTTCCCGGTCGCGGACCAGGGCGGTGAGCATGTCCTCGAGGCGGTCGATCCACGACGCCGCGATCCGCTCCACGGGCACCGGCGACCGGTGCATGCGCGCGGAGTAGGTGATCATCGCGATCATCGACAGCGCCACCGGCACCGGGTCGCGGTGCGTGAAAACCACGATGCCGCCCGGGAATACGCGATCGAGCACCGGCACCTGCTCGAGATGCTGGGGCGACTTGAGCAGCCAGCGCCGCCCGCCCCGCAAGAACTGCATGGTCTTGAGTTGCCGGGCGAGGTACGCGTAGTGCGGCGTCTGGTCGTGGGCCTGGTAGTACTCGCGCCAGCGCGGCACGTCGGCCAGCGTCTCGAAGAGCATGGTCGACAGATCGTTGGCGAGCAGTTGGATCTCTTCATGGACGTGCTCGGTGGTCATCTCGTGCATCAGCGGGAAGTGCGGCATCACGGTGTTGATGAGCCCGACCGCGACGTCCATCCGCGCCCGGCGGGGATCCGGCTCGACCCCGGCCTCGGCCGGCAACGGAAACGGTTCGACGCTTTCCCAGTACGGCATGGTGCGAAAGGTGGGCGGCGTCGCCAGCAGGTTGTGCAGATGGGTGGTGCCGGTGCGGGGCAGGCCGGCGATCACCACCGGCGGTTGCAGCTCGATCTCGTCGATCTCGGGATGCCGGCGCAGCAGGTCGGTCAACAGCAGCCGGTTCTTGAGCAACTGCAGCAGCTGCCCGTAGAAGTTCACCACGCCGGCCGGGTGGAGCCCGTCGATGTCGCGCAGCGCGGCCAGGTAGACGTCGAGCCGTTCGCGGTAGTCGCCCGGGCCGAAGTCGTCCAGGCCGGTGTCCGCGGCGGCCCTCGCATGCAACGCGTCGGCATCCAGGGGGCAGTCCGGCGCCAGCGTGGCCATCATGTCGAGCAGTTGTTGTGCCTCGGCGCTGAAACGGGGCGCGGCGAGGTCATCGAGGCGAACGGCGTCGGTCACGGCGACTTATGTTACTCTCAGTTTCGTAATGGTAGTGGATTTTGGCCGGCCCCGCGACCCGCGCATCGACGGCGCGGTGTTGACCGCGACGGTCGAGCTGCTCGCCGAGACCGGTTATGCGGGGCTCTTGGTCTCCGCGATCGCCGATCGCGCCGGGACCAGCAAGCCGGCGATCTACCGGCGCTGGCCCAGCAAGGCGCACTTGGTCCATGAGGCGGTGTTTCCCATCGGTGTCGCGACCGAGCTGCCCGATACCGGCTCACTGCCCGAAGACCTACGCGAAATGGTCCGTCGCTCAGCGGCTTTCCTGACGACGCCAGCCGCCAGGGCGGCCCTGCCGGGCCTGGTGGGCGAGATGGCCGCCGACCCGACCCTGCACTCGGCGCTGCTGGACCGATTCGCCGGCGTCATCGGCGGCGGCCTGACCGAGTTGCTGGAGCGGGCCGCGGGCCGCGGCGAGGTCCGGCCCGACGTGACCGCCACCGAACTCACCGACGCCATCGCCGGCATCACCCTGATGGGCTTGCTCACCCGCGTCGGCGAACTCGGAGACGCCTGGGTCGATCGCACAACCACGTTGCTCCTGAAGGGAATCCGCGCATGACGCACGAAACGACGGCCGCCTGGCAGGAGTTGCTCGGCACGCTTGGCACCCTGGACCGCCCCTTTCTGGAGGGCGACCGGGCCGTGACCGACGACCGCCACATCGCCGACGGCTACCGCATGCTCGCCAGCACGCTCGGCGTGGCGTTCGACGCCTACCTGTTCCCCGAGCCCGGCCGGCCCCAGTTCGTCGCGGTGAACACACCGTTCCGGCGCGACCGCCGCTGGGGTGGCGACAACACCGACGCCTACTACTTCATGTGCCCGGTCGACCCGCAGCGCCGATACCGTATCAGTGGCAATCGCGGTGACAGCGTGTACTTTTCGGTGACCGCCTACAACGAGCCGGCACCGGGCGCGTGGTCCGACCGGGTGGTCGCGATCGTCCGTGACAGCGATCTCGACGTGGGCGCCGACGGCAACTTCGCCTTCGAACTCGGCCCTACCCCCGACGCCGCGGTGCTGATGACCCGCGACTACCAGGCCGATCCGCTGACCGGGCGTCCCGTCACCTGGCGCATCGAGGCGCTCGACGATCCGGAGCCGATCCGCCACGGCGACGCCGAGACCGCCGCGAGCCTGCGGGCGGTCGCGACCTGGTTGCGCACCATGTTCGCCATCGTGCCGCTGGCCGTAGGGACGCGTGTCGACGACGAGCACGCGCTCGGGCACGAAACCGCCCATGCCGCAAACGAATTCGCCGATCCCTATCAGGTGCCCGACGCAAACTTCGGTTGGTCAGCGCGCGACGCGTGCTATTCCTACGGCAGCTTCGTGCTCGACGCCGACGAGGCGCTGGTGATAACCCACCGGCCGCCGGCGTGCCGATTCTGGAACATGGTGGTCTGGAACCAGTTCATGGCCACCTTCGGCGCCTCCGAGGGCCCGGATGCCCGCTGCTCGGTCAACGGCCACAGCGCCGCCCTCAACAGCGACGGCTCCGTGACGATCGTCTTGTCCCGCGATCGAACCGGCCACCCGAATTCGCTGACCACGCTGGGCTATCCGCGCGGCAACCTTGCCTTCCGGTGGTTCCTGGCGGACAGCGTGCCGGAGCGGCCGGAGGTGAAGCTCGTCAGGGCATCCGAGGCCCCGACAGACGTGTCCTAGACCTCGGCAACCAACTCGACGGCCCGGCCGAGCGTGCGAAGCTTCGCGTCCAGCGTGTCGCCGGCCGGGTACAGCCGCACGGTGTTCACACCGGCGTCGCGCCACACCGCGAGCCGCGCGCGGACCATCTCCTCAGTGCCGATCAGCGTGGTGGCCAAAACCATGTCGTCGGTCACCAATGCGGCCGCGCCCGCGCGGTCGCCCCGCTGCCAGCGCTCGCGCACCTCGGCGGCGATGCCGGCCCAGCCTTGCCGGCTGTAGGCCTGGTTGTAGTAGTTGGTGCTCGACGATCCCATCCCGCCCAGGCTGAACGCGAGCTCCTTTTTGCGGCCGGCCACCATCGCGCGCAGTTCGTCTTCGTCCGAGGCGAAGGCGACCTCGGCGCCCTGGCAGATGTCGACGTCGGCCCGTGTGCGGCCGGCCGCGGCCAGACCCTCGTCAAGATGCGAGAAGTAGGCGGCGCCGGCGCCCTCCGGGACGAAGCTGGTCCCCAGCCACCCGTCGGCGACCCGGCCCGTCAACCGCAGCATGGCCGGTGACAGCGCGGCCAGGTAGATCGGAATGGGATGCTCGGGCCGGGTCGACAACCGCATCGGCACCCCTTCGCCGCCGGGGAGCGGAATCTGAAAGTGCTTGCCCGAGTACGAGAGTTTCTCTCCGGTGAACACCTGCCGGACGATGTCGACGGTCTCGGAGATGCGGGCCAGGGGCCGGCTGAACGAGACGCCGTGCAAGCCTTCGATCACCTGCGGGCCGGACGCGCCCAGCCCGAGCAGGAAACGCCCGCCCGACAAGTTCGATAGCGTGATGGCGGTTTGAGCGACCATGACGGGCGAGCGAACGCCGACCTGCAGGATGCCTGACCCGAGCAGAATTCGTTCGGTCCGCGCCGCGAGGTAGCCCAGGGCCGAGGGTGCGTCGGAGCCCCAGGCCTCGGCCACCCAGCACACATCGAGGCCCAGCTTCTCCGCCTCGACGACGAAGGCCACGGTTTCACGGCCGGCGCTCGACAACTCGACCGTGGTGGCGGTGCGCATCAGCGCACCCCGTGCTCGGCCAGTCTCTTGATGGCCGCGAGCGTCTTGCCGATCGCGCCTTCGAACTCGCGCATCCGCACGAACACGATCTTCTGTTCCTTGTCGGGCATCGATTCGATCGCCACCGACAGCCCCGAACGTCCCGGACCCATCTGCATCCAGTAGCTCAGCGCCGTGCCGCCATCGCGGGACTTCAGCCGAAACCGCCACATCGCCGCGGGGTTGTCGGGTTCCCCGACGGCCCAGGCGAATTCGCGCGGCTCGTCACACGCGACGATTTGCGAGGTGGTGGTCCATCGCCCGAACGCGTCGTGCTCGTTGTGTCCGATGAAGCGGGCGCCCACCCGCGGGCCGTCGGCACCCTCGGCCCACTCCACCGCCTGCAGCTCGTTGCTGAGCGTCGGCATGAGCTTGATATCGGAGACCAGGCTCCACACCCGGGATGGGTCGGCGTCGATCCACGTCGATGCCTCCACCGTCGGTTTGTCCGCATAGCGCGCGCCGGTCCATTCCACGCAGCCCATTGTGCCCCCGCACGTGAATGCCCGGGTCACGTGCGGGGGCTATGGGCGGCCGTCAGGCAGCAGCGGGCACCGGATCGGCCGACCGGTCGGCGGTGGCCTTCCGCAGCACCGAGTCCGGGACGCTGAGCCGGACGATCTTGCGGACGACGGTGCCGAACTGCCGCAGCAGCGGGCCGCGGTTGTACGGGATGCCGTAGCGCTCGCAGATCGCCTGCACCTCGGGCGCGATCTCGGCGTAGCGCCGCGCCGGCATGTCCGGGAACAGGTGGTGCTCGATCTGGTGGGACAGGTTGCCGGACAGCAGGTGAAAGAGCTTGCCGCCGGTCAGGTTTGCCGAACCGAGGACCTGGCGGAAGTACCACTGGCCGCGCGACTCGTCCTTGGTCTCCTCAACGGTGAATTCCTGCGTGCCGTCCGGGAAGTGGCCGCAGAAGATGATCATGTACGACCAGACGTTGCGCATCAGGTTGGCCGAGAGGTTGCCCGCGAAGACGAACGGCGCGAAGGGACCGGCCAGCAGCGGGAAGGCCACGTAGTCCTTGAGGGTTTGCCGGCTCGTCTTCTTCCAGATCGCGCGCAGCACGTCGCGCTTGTCGGCGAGCGCGATTTCGCCGGAGCGGATTCGCTCGGTTTCCAGTTCGTGCAATGCGACGCCGTACTGAAACAACACCATCAGCAAGAAGGCGTAGAGGGGGTTGCCGAGGAAGTACGGCTGCCAGCGCTGGTCTTCGCTCATCCGCAGGATGCCGTAGCCGATGTCGCGGTCCATCCCCACGATGTTGGTGTGGGTGTGGTGCATGTAGTTGTGCGAATGCCGCCACTGATCGGCCGGGCACGCGGTGTCCCACTCGAAGGAGCGGCCGGAGATGTTCGGGTCACGCATCCAGTCGTATTGGCCGTGCATGATGTTGTGGCCGATCTCCATGTTGTCCAGGATTTTCGACAACCCGAGCATGGTGGTCCCCAGCAGCCAGGCGGGCGGCAGGAACAGCAGCGCGCGGCCGCCGACTTCCAGCGCGCGCTGGGCTTTGATGACGCGGCGGATGTAGTCGGCGTCCTCCGCGCCCAGGCTGGCCATCACGCGTTCCCTGATGGCATCCAGTTCGCGGCCGAATGCGTCGGCCTGTTCGGGGGTTAGGTGGATCTTGTTCTGTGTCATGGCTTTTCCTTTCCGAAGGTTAAAGCGAGAGCTCCACGTCGCCGACCGGGACGGACACGCAGATCTGCACGTCCTCGTCGGGGCCGGTCGAGACCGCGCCGGTGATCAGGTTGCGCACCGTGCCGGCGGTCTTTCGCCGCGTGCAGGTGTGGCAGATGCCCATCCGGCAGCCGTTTTCGGGTGACAGGCCGGCCGATTCCGCCTGTTCCAGCAGGGGACGTCCGTCGTCAACGACATCGACCCCGCTGTCGGAGAAGGTAACCCGCCCGCCCGCGGGGTTGGCGGGCGCATCGAAGGACGGTGGCACGAAGCTCTCGGTGTGGACGTTGTCGCAGTGGGTTTGGACGGCATCGACCAAAGGCGTTGGCCCGCAGACGAACACCGCGTCGGGTGACGGCATCGCGGCGGCCAGATGCGCGGCGCCGAACCGGCCGGCGAGATCGCCGCCGTCGGCTCGGGTGTAGCCGTGCAGCACCCGGACGCCGGTCAGCGTCGCGAGCTCATCGCGGTAGCACGCCTCGCGCTCGTTCCGGGCGTAATGGATGAAGGCAATCTCACCGCGGTGCCCCTCGGCGATCAGGGTGCGCACCATGGCCATGACCGGTGTGATGCCGCTTCCACCCGAAACGAAGAGGACCCGCCGGGGCCGCTCCACCGGCAACACGAAGTCGCCGCCGACGCCGGCCAAACCGAACACCATGCCGGGGCGGGCGTGTTCGTACAGGTAGTTCGAAACCAGCCCGCCGTCGTGCTGCCCGATCGTCAGCTCGAGATGGGCACTCCCCTCGGCGTTGGCCGGGGAGTAGCAGCGGGTGTGCCGGCGCCCGTCGATCTCGACGCTGAGGTTGACGTACTGGCCGGCTTTGACGGTATGGGCGGACGTGAAGCTGTCATTCGGAGCCAGGGTGAGGGTGACGCTGCGCGCGGTGGTGCGGCGCGTGTCGATCACCTTGGCGCGGGCCTCCCCCAGCGTCCAGGTCGGCGCCACCAGCTCGGTGTACCGGTCGACGCCGTGCGGGCCGGTGAGCAGATCGAGAAGGTCTGAACCCAAGACTCGCTTCCGAAAAGTCCGAGCGAGGGCTCGACCCGAAGTCTGAGCGGTTTGAGTGAACATATGTACACTGTGGGACCATACCCCCCGGTCAGTCAAGGGTTTCCGCAGGTCTGTGGTAGGGTTCACATAGTGAACAGCCGTACTCCTAGCTCACGGGTGCGCGGTTCTGGTCGCGAGCGCACGCGCGAAAGTCGGTCGCGTGAGGAGCGCAAGGAGGCGACCCGTCGCGCAATCATCGCCGCGGCACTCAAGCTGCTGCAGGACCGCAGCTTTTCCAGTCTCAGCCTGCGCGAGGTGACCCGCGAGGTCGGTATCGTGCCGGCCGCGTTCTATCGCCACTTCGAGTCGATGGAGGCGCTCGGGCTGGTCTTGATCGACGAGTCATTCCGCAGCTTGCGCGACACCCTGCGCGACGCGCGTGCCGGCAAGCTCGACCCGAACCGGGTGATCGAATCATCCGTCGAGATCCTGGTCGCCAGTGTTGCGCAGCGGCGGGAACACTGGCGATTCATTGCCCGTGAACGCAACAGCGGTCTCGCTGTGCTGCGTTATGCGATCCGCACCGAGATCCGGTTGATCACGTCCGAACTGGCCACCGACCTGGCGCGCTTCCCGCGGCTGCACGAGTGGACCACTGAGGATCTCAACGTGCTCGCGACCCTGTTCGTCAACGCGATGATCGTCATCGCGGAGGCGATCGAGGATGCGCAGAGCGCCGAAACGCTGGAAGACATTCGGCGGCTCGCCGTCAAGCAGCTACGGATGATCGCCATCGGCATCGCCGGCTGGAAGAGCAAGCCTTAGCGGCGCCGCACTCGGAGTGAACAGTCGAACACTGGCTACCTCACTCCGTGATCTGAGTGAAGTCCGGCGCTCCGTTCTCGTCGACGACCTCGTACAGGGACTGACCGTCTTCGGGCGCTCCGTCGATCTGGCCCCGGTGGGCGCGTCCGGGACGACCGTCGGCGAGCGCATCCCCACCTTCCGCGGGGAAGTCGGGCGAGATGTCCGGCTCCTCTTCCGCCAGCCGGGCGTCCAGCGATTCGCCCTCGCGCTCCTCCCGCGCGGTCATGCCGAACCGGTTCGCTTCGCTCCAGTCCTCGGGCGGGTCGACGACGATGTCGCCGTCGTCATTGTGCAACTCGTCGGAGTCGGTGCCTTCGCTCGCGTTCAACGTGTCACCGGGGCCGCCTTCCTCGGGGAAGTCCGAGGGGTCCACCAGCTCGTCGGCTTGGGGGTTTTCGCTCATGCGGGAACGGTTGCCCGCCGGGTCGGGGGGTTAAACCCCGCTCCTAGCGCGGCGACCGCCACATCGCCCACATGGTTGGCCCGCCGTCGTGGACGACGATCTCGCGGGTCACCGTGAAGCCGAAACGTTCGTAGTACGGCACGTTTTCGGGCTTACTCGACTCGAGGTAGGCCGGACAGTATTCGGCGTCGCAGCGATCCAGCCGCGACCGCATCAACGCCTGCCCGAACCCCCGCCCGCGCACCGACGGGTCGCTCCCGATCACGGCGAGATACCAGTGCGGCTCTTCGGGATGCATGCGCTTCATGAGCTCCTGCAGGCCGCGTGCCCTCGCCGTGCGCAGGCCGAACACCCGCAGAAACGTCGGAATCATCGCCAGTTCGCCCCGACGGGTCTCGCGCCATTGGTTCGGCGGATCCCACAGCGCGGCCGCGCCGATGTCCGGTCCGTCGCAGGCCACCTCGACGCCGCCGCAGCCCAGATGGTGGTGGCGGGTCATCGTCGCGAACAACCGGTGCAGGTTGGCGGCCCGGTCCTTCGGGTCGGGCAGCAGCCACGTTGTTACCGGGTCGTCGTAGAAGGCCCGGCCCAGGGTGAGTGAAAGGTCGCGGACGTCGGCCTTCCGCGCCGGCCGTGGCTGGGGAGTCATCCGAGTCAGGCTAGCGGGTGAACCACATTCGGGTGTCATCACCGAAGCGGCGGGTACGTTAGGGCGGTGACCGGCGTTTCGCGTCGCGCATTCGGGCGGATGGCCGCCGGGGCGGGCATGCTCGGCACGGCCGGGCTGCCGGCCGGCTGTGGGCGGCCGGAACATGACCACGGCGCCCCCGCCGCCCCGCCGCCGCCCGCGGTCAAACGGGTGGGCGTGGTGCTCTCGCACGAGCAGTTCCGCACCGACCAGCTGGTGGCGCAAGCGCAGGCGGCCGAACAGGCCGGGTTTCAGTATGTCTGGGCCAGCGACCACATCCAGCCGTGGCAGGACAACGAGGGCCATTCGATGTTCCCCTGGCTGACGCTCGCGCTGGTGGGCAACGCCACCAGCCGCATCGGGTTCGGCACCGGAGTCACCTGCCCCACCTACCGTTATCACCCGGCCGTGGTGGCACAGGCCTTCGCCTCGCTGGCCATCCTCAGCCCCGGCCGGGTGTTCCTGGGGGTCGGCACCGGGGAACGGCTCAACGAACAGGCGACCACCAACACGTTCGGCAAATACGCCGAGCGCCACGACCGGCTGGTCGAGGCGATCAAGATGATCCGCGAATTGTGGAGCGGATCGCGAACGTCGTTCGCGGGCCGCTACTTTCAGACCAACTCGTTGAAGATCTACGACACACCGGCCACACCGCCACCGATCTTCGTGGCGGCCAGCGGACCCAAAAGCGCGACCATGGCGGGTCAATACGGTGACGGTTGGATCGGTCAAGCGCGCGATGTCACGAATCCCGCGCTGGTGGCCGCATTCGGCGCCGGCGCGGAGGCCGCCGGCCGCGACCCGGGCAGCCTGGGCAAGCGCGCGGAGCTGTTCGCTGTCGTCGGCGATAACACCGAGGCGACGACGGCCGCCGGCCTGTGGCGCTTCACCGCCGGCGCCGTCGACCAGCCGAATCCGGTCGAAATCCAGCGCGCCGCCGCGGTCAATCCCATCGACAAGGTGCTCGCCAATTGGACCGTCGGCACCGACCCGGCCGCCCACATCAACGCCGTGCAAACGGTCCTCGACGCCGGCGCCGTGCCGTTTCTGCATTTCCCCCAGAGCAATCCGCTGACGGCGATCGACTTCTACCGCACCAACGTCTTGCCCAAGTTGCACTAGACGGAACCGGGCTCGACGACCTACCCCGGGCGAGACCGGTTGAAACGACGCTCTTTTGCCACAACCGCACTGGCGCCAGCGCCGCGGGCGGCCGTTTCAACGCCACGGGCCAGGGTATCCGCAGGCCACTTCGAGTGACAAGCCCAACTGGAAGGCAACGCATGGATGCAATCACTTTTCTTCGCCAGGACCACAAAAGTGTCCTCGGTCTGTTCGAGACGCTCGACGGAGCGCCGTCGGGCTCGGGCGCCCAAGCGAGCGGCCTGGAAACCGTGGTGAACAACCTCATCATCGCCGAGTCGCAACACGAAGCCATTGAGGAGCAATTCTTTTGGCCGGCGGTGCGCGAGGCCATCGGTGATGGAATCGTCGACAAGGCGATCGAGCAGGAGCAGGCCGGTAAGCAACTCTTGCAGCGGCTCGAGGACGGCAAGCCCGGCGAGCCGGACTATCACGAGGCGTTGCAGGAGTTCGTCAAAGCCGGCCGCGAGCACATCGCCTACGAGCAGGACGTGGTGTGGCCGCAGGTCGAGCTGGCGATCAGCCGACAAGAGTTGGAGAAGATCGGCGAAAAGCTGGAGCAGGCAAAGAAGATCGCTCCTACCCGCCCCCATCCGGGCACCCCGCCCAACCCGGCGGTGCTCAAGACGGTGGGGATGGGGGCGGCGGTCGTCGACCACGTGCGCGACGCGTTGACCGGCCGCGCGGAGGACAACCCGCCGGACCCGCAGGTCAAGTAGAAACTCGAAGGCCGGGCGTTGGATCCTCAACGCCCGGCCTTCTTGTCTCCAACTAGCTTGTGGGACTGTGTTGTTCGTGCGTGAAGGGTTTCTCTGCCGTGATGGCGGGCGAACCCTGCGGGTTCTGTTGCGCGCCCTGGTTCTGCCGAGTGGTGCCGCCGAGCCACTGCTGTTCGGGCTTCTCGACGTAGTCCCACTCCATACCCTTGGGCCACGGCCCCTGGCCCTCGTTCCACGGGCCGCGGATCGATTCGCCGCCACCGTTGGACATGTTGAACGCGACGTTCTGGAAGCGCGGGTCGCCCGGCAACTGCCCCGGCGGGAAGTTAACCGGTAGCTCGTTGAGCGCCGCGGTGAACTGCTGGTAGTGCGTCACCTCGCGCGTCATCAAAAAGCTGAGGGTGTCCTGCACACCGGGATCGTCCGTGTACTGCTTGAGGTACTCGTACACGATCTTCGCGCGCGATTCGGCGGCCAAGTTGCTGCGCAGATCCACCGTGGGATCGCCGTTGGCGTTGACGTAGGAGCCCATCCAGGGCACGCCCTGGGAGTTGCTCACATCCGGGCTGCCCCCGTTCAGCGCGAGATAAAGCGGGTTGACCGCGACTTGATGAATGATCTGGTCGCGACCGTCGCCGCTGGCCACCGCCGGCATCCAGTCACACGTCTCGTTGGCGATCTTCAGGTTGTCGTTGAGACCGTCCAGCAACATAGTGATCATCGACCCGACCATTTCCAGGTGACTGAGCTCTTCGGTGGCGATGTCCATGAAAAGGTCGTACAGCTTCGGGTTCTTGCCGCGCAGGACGAACGCCTGGGTGAAGTACTGCATGGCAGCCTTGAGTTCACCGTTGGCGCCGCCAAACTGCTCCTGCAGCAACGTCGCGAACCGCGGGTCCGGCTTGTCGACTCTGACCTCAAATTGAAGATCTTTGTTGTGAACGAACACTGGGGTCTCCCTAGGCTTGTCGAGAAGGTTATGGTCTCGCCGGATACCCGCGGTCTGGGTCACCAAACTGGGGCGACAGCAACCGCGCAGGCGCCTGCAAGGGGTCTGCCGGAAGGCGCCCGCGTGAGGCGGCGGGAGGCACATCGTGGACAATCCCGGTTATGGACCTATCGGACCCGAGTTCCCGGCATGAGCTGGCGATGCGGATGGCCGAGCTGGCCCGCGACACCGCCGCCCCGCGCTCGCTCGACCAGGTTCTCACCGACGTGACCACCGCCGCGGTGGAGCTGATACCGGCGGCGGACGTCGCGGGAGTGCTGCTGATCAAGGGGGGCGAGGACTTCGAGTCGGTCGCGGACACCCACAGCCTGGCCGCGGAGCTCGACAAGCTGCAGCACGACTTCAATGAGGGCCCCTGTCACGACGCCGCCCTGAAGCAGACGATCGTGCGGACCGATGACCTCCGCAACGAACCCCGCTGGCCGAGTTACGCGCCGGCTGCCGTGGAACGCGGCGTGCTGAGCAGCCTGTCGTTCAAGCTGTATACCGCCGAGCGCACGGCGGGGGCGCTGAACCTGTTCAGCTACCGGGCCGACGTGTGGGACACCGAGGCCGAAACCATCGGCACCGTCTTCGCCGCACACGCGGCGTCGGCGATCATGGCGAGCCGCCACGGGCAGCAGATGCAATCGGCCCTGTCTACGCGCGACCGCATCGGCCAGGCCAAGGGCATCATCATGGAGCGTTATGGCGTGGACGAGCTGCGCGCATTCGACCTGCTGCGCCGCCTGTCTCAAGAAAGTCAGGTCAAGCTCATCGACATCGCGCAGCGCGTCATCGATACCCGCAACGCGGACTGATTCCCGCCGCCGCCATCTACGATGGGGTGGCTTCATCGACGAGGCCGGCGCGGCGCTGCGCCGGGGAACGGGTGGCCACCGTGTGGGATTTCGAAACAGACCCGGAATATCAGGCAAAGCTCGACTGGGTCGAAAAGTTCATGGTCGACGAGCTCGAGCCGCTCGATCTGGTCGCGCTCGATCCCTATGACAAGAAGAACGCCGAAATGATGGCGATCCTGCGGCCGTTACAGCAGCAGGTGAAGGATCAGGGGCTGTGGGCCGCGCATCTGCGGCCGGAGCTCGGCGGCCAGGGCTTCGGCCAGGTCAAGCTCGCGCTGCTCAACGAGATCCTCGGCCGTTCCCGCTGGGCGCCGTCGGTGTTCGGCTGCCAGGCGCCGGATTCCGGCAACGCCGAGATTCTCGCGATGTTCGGCACCGACGACCAAAAGGGCCGCTACCTGCAACCGTTGCTCGACGGCGAGATCACCTCGTGCTACTCGATGACCGAGCCGCAGGGCGGTTCCGATCCCGGACAATTCGTCACCGCCGCCACCCGCGACGGCGACCACTGGGTCATCAACGGGGAGAAGTGGTTCTCCACCAACGCCAAGCACGCCTCGTTCTTCATCGTCATGGCCGTGACCAACCCCGAGTCGCGCACGTACGACAAGATGTCTCTGTTCATCGTCCCGGCCGAGACACCGGGCATCGAGATCGTCCGCAACGTGGGCGTGGGAGCCGAGTCGTCGGCGCGCGCCAGCCACGGGTATGTCCGCTACATCGACGTGCGCGTTCCGGCCGACCATGTGCTGGGCGGCGAGGGTCAGGCGTTCATGATCGCGCAGACCCGGCTTGGGGGTGGGCGCATCCATCATGCGATGCGCACAATCGCGTTGGCGCGCAGCGCCTTTGACATGATGTGCGAGCGCGCCGTGTCCCGAAAGACGCGACACGGGCGACTCTCCGATTTTCAGATGACCCAGGAGAAGATCGCGGACAGCTGGATACAGATCGAGCAGTTCCGGCTGCTGGTGCTGCGCACGGCGTGGCTGATCGACAAGCACCACGACTACCAGAAGGTGCGTCGCGACATCGCGGCGGTCAAGGTGGCCATGCCCCAGGTGCTGCATGACGTCGTGCAGCGGGCCATGCACCTGCACGGCGCGCTGGGCGTTTCCGACGAGATGCCGTTCGTCAAGATGATGGTGGCGGCCGAGTCGCTGGGCATCGCCGATGGCGCCACCGAACTGCACAAGATGACGGTGGCACGCCGCACCTTGCGCGAATATCAGCCGGTGACAACGCCATTCCCGTCCGCGCACATACCCACCCGGCGCGCGGAAGCCCAGGCGCGACTGGCCGAGCGGCTCGAGCATTCCGTCGCGGAGTTCTGACCCGGCTCTCCCCGGCAGCGTCACGACACATAAACCTCAGCGCCGACACGCCGTAAAGCGCCGCCGTGGTTTATGTCTCGCGGCAGTGGCTCACGAGACGTAGCGGACGATGCTCTCGGCCACACACGCCGGCTTCGGCGCGCCCTCGATCTCGACGGTGGTGGACATGGTCGCCTGCACGGCACCGTTTCCGACGTCGTCAACGCTGACCAGCGACGTCTGCGCGCGCACACGGGAGCCGACGGGCACCGGGGCGGGGAAGCGAACCTTGTTGAGACCGTAGTTGATTGCGAGCTTGATGCCGTTGACCGCGTAGATCTGGTGCTGCAGGCGCGGCAACAGGGCCAGGGTCATGAAACCGTGGGCGATCGTCCCGCCGAAAGGACCGGCGGCGGCGCGTTCCGGATCGACGTGGATCCACTGGTGATCGCCGGTCGCGTCGGCGAACAGGTTGACGTCTTCCTGGGTGATGGTCACCCAGTCGCTGTGGCCGATGGTTTCGCCGGCTGCCGCCGCGAGTTCGGCTACTGATTCGAAGGTGCGCATTGAGGTTTCTCCTTGACTCCGGGCGCTAAGGATAGCGCCGGGGGCATCCGGCATCGCCGTTCGGCCCGTCGAGTCTGCCGCGAGAACCGGAATTCGTTTCACGGTGATCGCCCGGGGAAGCCCTGTGTGCACACGCAACAACCCGAAGGGGAACGGCATGACCGAACGCAAGAAGCGCGCGATCGAATCGGAGGCGCATGGGTCACGAACGCGCGTCACCGCCGCGGAAGACGACTGGACGTCCCGGCGGCCCTCGGAACGAATCCGTGAAGCCGCATTCACGCGTCTGAACGTTCCGATCATCGGGCAGGTGCGGGTGCCGCACCCCGACCATCTCGCCTTCTATGGTGGATTGGCCGCACTCGCGGCGCTTCAGATCCTCGAGTGGCCCATGGCCCTGGTGCTCGGCGCCGGCCAGGCGCTGGCAGAAAGCCAACACAACCGCGTCGTCCGCGGATTCGGCGACGCCTTGGGCGAGGCTTGACCGATCCTGCGGGAAGTCGACAGCGCAGTGCACGCTGGTTTGGCGGCGCATGCACTGGGAACCCCGTCGGAAGTCAAGACCCGCACCGGAAGGAAGCAAATGGGAGAGCCGAAGGGCCACAAGACGGAGTCCGACGTCGAACCGGAGGCTCACGAGTCACGGTCACGCGCCGCGGCCGGCGAGGCCGACGGCTCGTACGTAGGAGCGGCCGGCTCGGACGATTCTTTCGATGCCGGGGAATCGGGTGCCGAAGCGCGGAGCCAGCAGGGCTGACTCCCGACCCCTCCGCGGACCGGTTACCGGAGTGCGCCGATCGCGGCCTGCAATTTGGTGGTGGCCTGATCCGCAACCTCCTGCAGGGCGCCCTGCTCGCCTGTCACCCGGACCATGAGTTGGGGATCCATGGCTTCGACCAGAACCGCGTCGTTTTCGGCGGGGTCGGTTCGCACCACGACGTTGCACGGCAATAATTGGCCGATCTGGCGGTGAATGCCCAGCGCGCGATGCGCCAACACCGGGTTACAGGCACCCAGGATCACATAGTCCTCCATGTCCTCCCCGAGCTTGTTCTTCAGGGTGGCCTTGACGTCGATAGTGGTCAGCACTCCGAAGCCCTGTTCGGCCAGAGCCTTAGTGGTCTGTTCCACCGCGTCCTCAAACGAGGTGTGCAATGTGGCGCTCAATCCTGATGTCATTTCTTCCTCCTCGGTGTTTCGATCTACCCGGAATTTCATTCGGCGCTAGGGCGATTCGCGCCCGGCGCGGTCACAACTAACCCGCGGCGCGCGGGCGCTGCAGCTGGCTGAATTCGGCAGTCGCGGCCAAAGTCGTGACCGCGTCGAAGAGTGCGATCGAGGCTGCCGGGTCGGGTAACGCCGTGAGGACCGGACCGAAGAACGCGTGCCCGTCGATGCGCAAAATCGGACTGCCCCCGGTTTCCCCGAGCGCATCCTGTCCCGCCCGGTGCGCTTGCCGCACGAGTCCGTCTAGGGATTCATCCCCGATTGCCGCGGCGGTGGTGTCGCGCGCGCCCACAGTGGCCAAAACGTGGGCGACCAGATCGTCGTCGAGCGGTTCGGAGCGGTCGAAGTACCGCTCACCGAAGGCGAAGTACGCGTCGGCCCACCCGGGGGCGCCCTTTTCGCGCGCTATAGCGGCCATCAGCCGGCCTACGTGTTGCGAGTCGCGCATGCGGGCCTGCTGAGGTGGCGGCAGTTCTCGTCCCTCGTTGAGCACCGCCAGATTCATCAGTTGCCAATCGACGGCAATGCCGGTCTTCTCGGCGACGGCGCGCAACCATCGTGCGGTGTTCCACGAAAACGGGCACACCGGGTCCAACCACAGGGTCACCCTCGTCGGTTCCATTGGTCTTCCCCTCTCGTCAAGGCCGGCCGTCAGGCCAGGCTCAGGAACAGCTTCTCCAGCTCATCGATCGACACGGCCGGCCCGTCGGTGGGACTACCCTCCGGTCGGGCGATGCAGTCGCGCAGCCCCGAGGCAATGATCTTGAAGCCGGCGCGATCCAGTGCCCGCGACACCGCGGCCAGTTGGGTGACGACGTCCTTACAACTGCGGCCCTGCTCGATCATCGCGATGACGCCCCCGAGCTGACCGTGCGCGCGACGCAGTCGGGCCAGGACGGCATCCATGTCGCCGGGGTCGTGAACTTCGTTAGCCATGACTCCTTCATACCATACCCTCGGGGGTATACATGGCGCGTTGGCCGATACCCCACCGGGTATGGTACTAATTGCGCTGGGTTCAAGTCGCGACTCGCGGGTACCAGTCACGCGATCACGTGCGGCGTGTGCCCGCTGGCCCTCAACTGCGGGCCAAACGGCCCTATTCGCCGCGGCGACGCGGGCTGAGACTCCGTACCAGAACGACCAGGTCACGAGGGAAGGAAACGGCAGTGTCCACGTTTCTCAGACGGGCGTGGGTGCCGCTGGTCGTCGTGACGGCAGTCGCTCTCGGTGGCATCGCCGTCGAGCGGCTCCGCGGCGTCTTCGGCTCCGACGCGATCTTCACCGCGACGGGCCGCGGCGCCGAACCACTCGAAGCCTCGCACATCAAGCAGGTGACCTACGAGGTCTACGGCCCAAGTGACACAACGGGAACCGTGAGCTACCTAGACAACAACGCGCGGCCGGAACAGGCGAACTTCACCGCTCTGCCGTGGACCTTCACGGTGACCACAACGGTGCCGGCCGTGATCGCCAGCCTGGTGGCACAGGGCAACAGCGACGACATCGGATGCCGCATCACCGTCAACGGCGTGGTCAAGGACCAGCGCTCCTCGGCCGGGCGCCACGCCCAAACTTCCTGTCTGGTGAAGGCCGCATGAACACCGAAACCGAAGCCCGTCCGAAATTCATGCGGTTCGTCCGCAAGTTCGCCTGGCCCATCATCATCGGCTGGCTACTACTCACCGTCGCCCTGAACGTGCTCGTGCCGCCGATCGAGTCGGTCGCGCGGAACCACGCGGTGACCATGTCGCCCCAGGACGCTCCGGCGATGATCGCCGCCAAGCGCATCGGCGCGACCTTCCACGAGTCCGACTCCGACAGCATCGCGATGATCGTCCTGGAGAGCGACAGACCGCTCGGCGACGAGGCGCACCGCTATTACGACGGCTTGGTGAACAAGCTGCAGGCCGACCCCAAGCACGTGCAGCACGTCCAGAACGTCTGGGGCGATCCGCTCACCGCCGCCGGTGTCCAGAGCCGCGACGGCAAGGCCGCCTACGTCCAACTCAACCTGGCCGGCAACCAGGGCAGCACCCTGGGCAACCAGTCAGTCGACGCGGTGCGGAAGATCGTCGACAAGTCAGAGCCCCCCAAGGGACTCAGGGTCTACGTCACCGGTCCGGCCCCCTTGACCACGGACATGAACGAGGCCGCCGACAAGAGCATGTTCAAGATGATGGGCGTCACCGGTGTGGTCATCATGATCATGCTGTTCATCGCCTATCGTTCGGTCAGCACCGTCCTTCTGGTCCTGGTCATGGTCGGTTTCGAAATGGGCACGGCGCGGGGGCTCGTCGCGCTGCTTGGAAACAACGAGCTGTTGGGATTCTCGACGTTCGTCGTTGCGATGCTGTCCTCGTTGGCCATCGCGGCGGGCACGGACTACGCGATCTTCCTCATCGGCCGCTACCAGGAGGCGCGTCAGGCCGGTCAAGACCGAGAAACCGCCTACTACACCATGTTTCGCGGGACCTCGCACATCATCCTGGGCTCGGGGTTGACGATCGCAGGCGCCACGTTGTGCCTTCACCTGGCGCGCCTGTCGTACTTTCGGGCGCTGGGCATCCCGTCCGCCTTGGGCCTGCTCGTCGTCGTGGCCGGAGCGATGACCGCGGCCCCAGCCGTCGTCGCGGTGGCCACCCGGTTCGGCTTGCTCGACCCGAGACGGATGATCAAGACGCGCGGTTGGCGGCGGGTCGGCACCGCCACCGTGCGCTGGCCCGGCCCCGTCTTCGCGGCGTCGCTCGTCATCGCGATCGTCGGGATCCTCATCATGCCGAGCATGAAGGTCAGCTACAACGACCGCTTCTACATACCCCACGGTCTCCCGTCGAGCGTCGGCTACGCGGCCGCGGAGCGCCATTTCAGCGCCGCCACAATGAATCCCGACATCCTCATGATCGAAAGCGATCACGACATGCGGAACGGCGGCGACATGATCATCCTCGACAGGCTAGCCAAAGACATCTTTCGCGCACCCGGAATCGCGATGGTGCAGAGCATCACCCGGCCATTGGGCGGCCCGATCGAACACACCTCCATACCGTTCCAGATCAGCGCCCAGTCGATCCCGATCCAGCAGAACCTGCAATTCATGCGGGACCGCACCGACGACATGCTCAAGATGAGCGACGACCTCGGCGCCATGATCGTCTCGATGCGGCGGATGCAGGACCTGGTCGGGCAGATGAGCGGCGCGACGCATCACATGGTCGGCGACATGCACGAGATGCAGGCCACGCTGGACGAGATGCGTGACCACCTTGCGGATTTCGACGATTTCGCCCGCCCGTTCCGCGGCTATCTGTATTGGGAACAGCACTGTTTCAACATCCCCGTGTGCTGGGCCGCGAGGTCGGTGTTCGAGGCGATCGATGGTGTGGACAAGTTCAGCGAGAACATGCGCACGCTGATCAATGACGTGAACAACGTCGACGCGATATTGCCCCAGATGCTCGCCGAGTTCCCGCCGATCATCGCCGTCGCCCAGTCGATGCAGGGCACTCTGCTCACGATGCACAGCAGCTTCTCCGGTCTGGTCACCCAAATGGCGCAGATGACCGACACGGCCAGCGCGATGGGTCAGGCATTCGACGCGTCCCGCAGCGGCGACTACTTCTACCTGCCCCCGGAAGCGTTCCAGAATCCCGACTTTCAGCGTGGCCTGAAGCTGTTCCTGTCGCCGGACGGCAAGGCCGCGCGCTTCATCATCACCCACGACGCGGACCCGGCAACGCCGGCGGGCATTTCGGCGGTCATGCCGGAACTGGCCGCCGCGCATCAAGCGGTGAAGGGTACGACGCTGACGGGCGCCAAGTTCTATCTCGCGGGCACGGCGGCCATCTACCGTGACATCCAGTCGGGCTCCCACTACGACCTGCTGATCGTGGGGCTCGCGGCGCTGACGCTGATCTTCGTCGTGATGCTGATCATCACGCGTGCCCTGGTCGCATCCCTGGTGATCGTCGGCACGGTGCTGCTCTCGCTGGGTGCCGCCTTCGGGCTGTCGGTGTTGGTGTGGCAACACCTGTTGGGCCTCGAATTGAACTGGATCGCACCGGTATTCGGCCTGATCATTCTGCTGGCGGTCGGATCCGACTACAACCTGCTGCTGGTTTCCCGGTTCCAGGAGGAGATCGGCGCCGGACTGAAGACCGGCATCATCCGCTCGATGGGCGGGACGGGTGGCGTGGTCACCTCCGCGGGTCTGGTCTTCGCCTTCACCATGATGTCGATGGTCGCCAGCGACCTGCGCTCGATCGGCCAGGCCGGCAGCACGATCGGTCTCGGGCTGCTGTTCGACACGTTGATCGTGCGCTCGCTGATGACGCCGTCGATCGCGGCACTGCTGGGGCGTTGGTTCTGGTGGCCGATGCGGGTGCGGCCCCGCCCCGCCAGCGAAATGCTGCGGCCCTTCGGGCCCCGCCGCCTCGTTCGTTCGCTTCTTCTCGGCGAGGAAGCCGACGCGCCAATCACCAAGCCCGAAAAAGCGATGGCGTCCACGGCGAGGTAACGACCAGGGACGGCAAGATGGGGTTGTGCGGCTGCTGCTGATATCCGATACCCACGTCCCCAAGCGCGCCCGCGACCTGCCCCCACGGGTTTGGGATGAGGTGGACGCGGCCGACGTGGTCGTGCACGCCGGTGATTGGGTGGCGCCCGCGCTGCTCGACGAACTCGAAACCAGGTCGGCGCGGCTGGTGGCCTGCTGGGGCAACAACGACGGGCCGGCCCTGCGGGCGAGGCTGCCGGAACGGGCGGACGTGACGCTGGCGGGTGTGCGATTCACGGTCGTGCACGAGACCGGTGCGGCGACGGGCCGCGAGGCCCGGATGTCGCGGTTGTATCCGGGCACCCAGGTCCTGGTGTTCGGGCACAGCCACATCCCCTGGGACACCCGCTCCGACACCGGCCTGCGCCTGCTCAATCCGGGCTCGCCGACGGATCGGCGCCGCCAGCCGTTCTGCACCTACATGACCGCCGACGTCGCCGACGGGACCCTCGCCGACGTGGTCCTGCATCGCCTTACGAAGTAACGGGTACTTACCTGCTGCACAGCCTCCACACATAGATAGCTCGGCTACAGAGGTATTATGGGCAAGGTGAAGTCAAGTACCGACGTGGTCACCGAGGTGTTTCGCGTCGTCGGCAGATTCCGTCGGCAACTCCGGCGGTCAGCCGGCCGCGGCTTCGATTCGTCGCGGCTGACCGAGTCGCAGTCCGAGCTGCTGTGGCTGGTGGGCAGGCGGCCGGGTATTTCGGTCAACGCCGCCGCCGCCGAACTCGGCCTGGCGCCCAACACCGCTTCCACCCTGGTCTCCAAGCTGGTATCCGGCGGGTTGCTGATGCGCACCGTCGGGGACACGGACCGCCGGGTCGGCCGGCTACACCTCGCCGAGCCCGCCCAGCAGATCGTCGACACGTCCCGGGCAGCGCGTCGAGCGGTGCTGGCCGAGGTGCTCGCCGAACTCGACGACGACCAAATCGAGTCTTTGACAAGAGGATTGGAGGTCATTGAGATGATGACCCAGACACTGCAGGAGCGACGGCCATGAGCGCAGCACTGCCGATGGCGATCGATGCCAAAGGCCTGACCTATCGGTACGGCCAGTTCACCGCCGTCAACGACGTGACGTTGCAGGTGCGGCCGGGTGAAACCATGGGCCTGCTCGGTCCCAACGGGGCCGGGAAGACGACCATGGTCCGGATGCTCACCACGCTGGCGCCGGTGCAGCAGGGTGAACTGCGCATCTTCGGGTTGGACGCCCGCCGCCAAACCACCGACATTCGCAGCAACATCGGCTATGTGCCGCAACAACTCTCGATCGAGCCCGCATTGACCGGCCGGCAGAATGTCGAATGGTTCGCGCGGCTCTACGGTGTGCCCCGGGCCGCGCGCTCCGATCGGGTCGGGCAGGCGCTGGACGCCATGGACCTGCTTGACGTTGCCGACCGGCTGGCCTCCGCCTATTCCGGCGGCATGGTCCGCCGACTCGAGGTGGCGCAGGCGCTCGTGAACCGCCCGTCGCTGCTGGTTCTCGACGAACCGACCGTCGGGCTGGACCCGATTGCGCGCGACGGCGTCTGGACACAGGTGCAGAAGATGCAGGCGCAGTTCGGGATGACCGTGCTGCTGACCACCCACTACATGGAAGAGGCCGACGCGTTGTGCGATCGCGTCGCACTGATGCACCAGGGTGAGTTGCGGGCGGTGGGCACGCCCGCCAAGTTGAAGTCGACGGTGTCGCCCCGCGCGACCCTCGAGGACGTGTTCCGCCACTATGCCGCCTCGGACTTGGCGGACGAGCCGGCCGAACCGTTCCGTGAAATCCGTTCTGCCAGAAAGGTTGCGCGCCGTGTCGGTTGATAGCGCCATGCCGGGCACCCTGGTCCGCGCGCCGCGCGGTTGGCAACGGGTCGGTGCCGTGTCGAGCCGCATCGGCGCGTTCGCGATCGTCGAACTGCAGAAGCTGCAGCACGACAGGACCGAGCTCGTCACCCGGATGGTGCAGCCGGCGCTGTGGCTGCTGATTTTCGGCACCACCTTCAGCCACCTGCACGTCATCCAGACCGGATCGGTGTCCTACCTAGCCTTCCTGGCGCCCGGGATCATCGCCCAGTCGGCGCTGTTCATCTCGATCTTCTATGGGATACAGATCATTTGGGATCGAGACGCGGGCGTCCTGGCCAAGCTGATGGTGACGCCGGCACCCGCGTCGGCGCTGATCACCGGCAAGGCGTTTGCGGCCGGGGTGCGCTCGGTTGCTCAGGTGGTCGGCGTGATGGCGTTGGCGTATCTGATGAATGTCGGCCTGACGGCCAACCCGCTGCGGATTCTGGCGGCGATGGCCGTCGTCATGCTCGGTGCCGCGTTCTTCGCCTGCCTGTCGATGACGCTGGCCGGCCTGGTGCGTAATCGCGATCGCCTGATGGGAATCGGCCAGGCGATCACGATGCCGCTGTTCTTCGCCTCCAACGCGTTGTACCCGGTCGACGTGATGCCGAGGTGGCTGCACGTGCTGAGCAGGGTCAACCCGCTCAGCTACGAGGTCAACGCCCTACGGGGGCTGCTCATCGGCACGCCATTCAACGCGGTGGACCTCGTCGTGCTGGTGGTTGCCGCGGTGCTCGGAATCGCCGCGGCGTCAACGTTATTGCGCCGACTCGTCGCCTAGGGAAGGCGTCCGGCGCTAGCCGATGTGCCGCCCGTTGGGAAGGTCGGCGTTCGGTTCCGATAGCCAATCGTTATCCAACGGTGACGATTCCGGCCTGACTCCCAATCGTTAGCCAACCGCGATGTGAAGCTCCGGCCGTGACAGGCGAATCGAGCCCTCCCCACGTGTTTCACTGCCCAGCGAACAGATTCGACCGCCGCACATGGCAGATGAAAGTTGGGATGGGTAGAGAGCTATGAAGTTCTTCGAAGAGTTGCGGAAGTTGCGTGGCGCCGCGGCGACCATGCCGCGCCAGCTGGCGGTCGCGGCTGTGGGGGCTGCCCTGGTGTCCGGCCTCGTCACCGCCGCAGGCGGCGCGGCCACCGCGGGGGCGTTCTCGAAACCGGGGCTGCCGGTGGAGTACCTGGAGGTGCCGTCACCGTCGATGGGCCGCAACATCAAGGTTCAGTTCGAGGGCGGCGGACCGCACGCGGTGTACCTGCTCGACGGCCTGCGGGCCCAGGACGACTACAACGGCTGGGACATCAACACCCCCGCCTTCGAGGAGTTCTACCAATCCGGCCTGTCGGTGGTGATGCCGGTCGGCGGGCAGTCCAGCTTCTACACCAACTGGTACCAGCCGTCGTCGGGCAACGGTCAGAACTACACCTACAAGTGGGAGACGTTCCTGACCCAGGAGATGCCGCTGTGGCTGCAGGCCAACAAGCAGATCTCCCCGGCCGGCAACGCCGCGGTGGGCCTGTCGATGTCGGGCGGCTCCGCCCTGATCCTGGCCGCGTACTACCCGCAGCAATTCCCTTACGCCGCTTCGCTTTCGGGCTTCCTCAACCCGTCCGAGGGCTGGTGGCCGACGCTGATCGGGCTGGCGATGAACGACTCGGGTGGCTACAACGCCAACAGCATGTGGGGACCGTCCACTGACCCGGCGTGGAAGCGCAACGACCCGATGCTGCAGATTCCGCGGCTGGTCGCCAACAACACCCGGATCTGGGTCTACTGCGGCAACGGGACCCCCAGCGACCTCGGCGGCGACAACATGCCGGCCAAGTTCCTGGAAGGCCTCACGCTGCGCACCAACCAGCAGTTCCAGAACACCTACGCGGCCGCGGGCGGACGCAACGGGACGTTCAACTTCCCGGCCAACGGGACGCACTCGTGGCCCTACTGGAACCAGCAATTGCTCGCGATGAAGCCCGACATCCAGCAGGTGCTGCTGGCCAGCAACACCACGGCCCAGCCGGCGCAACCGGCGCAGCCGGCACAGCCAGCCGCCTGACCCCCGACCAGCATCGGCAGTAGCGCACCGGTCAGCGCTACTGCCGATGCTTTTTGTCGGACCGTTGCATCAACAGAGCGCGCCGGTCCTGGTGAAAGTAGGTGTACCCGGTCGTTACCGCACAAAGGGACGTGGCCATCACCAGCATCCAGGTCCCGTTGACGACCACGCTGATGAAGCCGCCCACCGCCGCGCCCACGACAAAGCTGGCCAACAGCAGGAAGTAACCGAGCCAGTCCGAGACGCTTCCACCACCAGCGATGTGACGCTCGATGCCCTGGCCCATCTTGACGGTCGTGCCGGTCACATAGCTCAACGGCACCGAAACCTCACCATCTTTGACAAAAGAGGTGTTCAACGCCCCGGTGCCGAACGCCAGCAGCATCATCGGCAAGAAATCGACGAGATTCTCTTCCCAGCCCTCATCAAGGACGTCGACCACGGTGGCGGCCGCCAGACTGAAGGTGGTCAGCACCGTCGGGCCGTGCGGATGGTCCACCCAGAAAAATCGCCGGCACAGTGACGCAACGATCACGCCGACGACGAACGCCGCAATGAGCAGCCCCGCGCTTGCGGCTAGCCAGCCTTGCCCGGTGAAGTACCCGAGCACGGCACGTTGGGCGTTGCCGGTGATGAAAACCACGAAATAGCCCGCGGAGTGGGTGAAGGAGATCGCGCCGACCACACCGGCCAACACCGCCAGCACCCACGACAACCGCGCTTCGCTATTGAAGGTTTCGCTCGCCACGCTGACATGCTGTCAGAAGCTCGCCGCCCCCGCAGGGCACGCATAGCGAACTCCTATCTCGCACCTACGAGCCGGTGAGCCGGGCGATGGAGCGCAGCGGGATCGGCAGCCAGCCGGGCCGGTGTCGCGCCTCGTATCCGGCCTCGTACACGGCCTTGTCGAGCTCGTAAGCGGCCAGCAGCTCGGCCGAATCGCGGGGGTCGGTGCCCGACGCGGCGGCGTAACCCTCGCAGAAAGCGGTCCGGTTGCGTTCGACCCACTCCCGGGCGCGGGCGGCCAGTTGCTTGTCGGCCGCCTGGTCCACCAGGGGCCCGTACGCGGCGTATTCGAAGGACCGCAGCACGCCCGCCACGTCGCGCAACGGTGAATCCGGCGCCCGGCGCTCATCGAGTGGCTGCCCCGGTTCGCCCTCGAAGTCGATGAGCAGCCAGCTTTCGGGCGTGCGCAGCACCTGCCCGAGGTGCAGGTCGCCGTGTACCCGCTGGACGGTGATCGTCTGGTCCGCGAGCTTGGCGAATCGCTCCTCGATGGTTGCCGCGTACTCCTGCAGCTCGGGCACCTTCGCCACGGTCGACGACAGCCGTCCTAGCACGGTGTCGACCGGGAAGGCCGACTGCGCCGTTCCGAGGGACTCGGCCAGCGTGGCGTGCACGGACGCCACGGCCTCGCCGAGCCGGCAGGATTCGCCGGCAAAGTCACCGCCGACTTCGTGGGCATACAGGTCACCTTCCGCGAACAGGTCGCGAACGCTGGCGGTGGCCATCGCCCACCCTTCGGCCGCGTTGGACGCGAACTCGGTCACCATGCCGAGCGGCCAGGCTTCATCGGCCGTCCCGTCCGGGGCGGCCATCTCGTAGGTGCCGAGCAGCCGGGCCACGTGCGGATTACCCGCGCGGGCCAGCACCCGGTTCAGTTCGATGTCCGGGTTGATGCCGCTGCTGACGCGACGGAACGCCTTGAAGATCGCTTCCCGGTCGAAGATCACGCTGGTATTGCTCTGTTCGGCGTCGGACACATGCGGCATCGCCTCCAGCGGCAGCACCGCGTCGGGTTCCTTGTCGAACCTCACTTCGGTGCCCGACGCGGCCCGAACGCCCGACGAATCGATCAGCGACAGCAGAAACTGCGGCGCCTCGGTGTCGTACAGGCCGTCGAATCCGGTGCGGTCACCGGCGGCGCCGATGGTGGCCACGGTGCTGTACTCGGAGACCGGCGCGGTATCCCACCGCACGACCACCTGGTAACGCTCGGACGAGCCGTCGGCGTACTGGGCGTCGACCAGCACCAGGTCGAGGTCCTCCCGCAGCGGGACGACCACGGCGGCCTCGGCGGAGGTCAGTTCTCGATTGCGCCCGGCGTACCACCGCTGCTGTGGGAGCCAGTCCGACCAGGGCAATTTGGCTGGCTCAGTCATGTGCGCCGCTCCTCTTCATCCTCACATGCGGTCAGCTGGAACCAGTAGAACCCGTGCCCAGGCAACGTCAGCAGGTAGGGCAGGTGCCCGATCCGCGGAAATTCGACGTGCCCGGTCAGTTCCACCGGTGTGCAACCGCTCCAGTGCTGCAGATTCAATTCGATCGGCTGAGGGAACCGCGACAGGTTGTTGACGCACAACACCGTGTCGCCCCCGTCGGGCGCCTGGCGCACGAACGCCAGCACCGACGGGTTGGAGCCACCGAGCTCCTCGAATGTGCCGATCGCGAAGGCCTCGTGGCGACGCCGCACCGCCAACATCACGCGGGTGAAGTTCAGCAGCGACGTGGACGTGTCGCGTTGGGCCTCGACGTTGACGGCCTGATAGCCATAGACCGAGTCCTGGCTGGCCGGCAGGTAGAGCCGGCCCGGGTTGGCCTTGGAGAACCCGGCGTTGCGGTCCGGCGTCCACTGCATCGGGGTGCGCACACCGTCGCGATCACCCAGCCAGATGACGTCGCCCATGCCGATCTCGTCGCCGTAGTACAGCACCGGCGATCCGGGCAGCGACAGGAGCAGCGCGGTGAACAGCTCGATTTGGTTGCGGTCGTTGTCGAGCAGCGGTGCCAGCCGGCGCCGGATCCCTACGTTCGCCTTCATCCGGGGATCCTTGGCGTACTCGGAGTACATGTAGTCACGTTCCTCGTCCGTGACCATCTCCAGCGTCAACTCGTCGTGGTTGCGCAGGAAGATTCCCCATTGCGCCATGTCGGGAATTTCCGGCGTCTGCGCCAGGATCTCCGAGATCGGAATGCGCGACTCCCGGCGGACCGCCATGAAGATGCGCGGCATCAGCGGGAAGTGGAACGCCATGTGGCATTCGTCGCCGCCGGTGCTGGTGTCGCCGAAGTACTCGACCACATCGGCCGGCCACTGGTTGGCCTCGGCCAGCAGCACGCGGCCCGGGAACTCGTCGTCGATGACCTTACGGACACGCTTGAGGAAGGCGTGCGTCTCGGGCAGGTTCTCGCAGTTGGTGCCCTCCCGTTCGAACAGGTAGGGCACCGCGTCCAGGCGGAACCCGTCGATACCCAGGCCGAGCCAGAAGCGCAGCACGTCGATCATGGCTTCCTGCACGGCCGGGTTTTCGTAGTTCAGGTCCGGCTGGTGCGAGAAGAACCGGTGCCAATAGAACTGTTTGCGCACCGGGTCGAAGGTCCAATTGGACTCCTCGGTGTCGACGAAGATGATTCGGGCGTCGGTGTACTTCTCGCTGGTGTCGCTCCACACGTAGAAGTCGCCGTACGGGCCGTCCGGGTCGTGCCGCGACTCCTGGAACCAGGGGTGCGAATCCGAGGTGTGGTTCATGACCAGATCGGTGATGACCCGGATGCCCCGCTCGTGCGCAGCGTTCAGCAGCGCGACGAAATCCTCGACCGTGCCGAACTCGGGCAGCACCTTGTAGAAGTCCCGGATGTCGTAACCGCCGTCGCGCAGCGGCGAGTCGTAGAACGGCGGCAGCCAGATGCAGTCGATGCCCAGCCACTGCAGGTAGTCCAGGCGCCCCAGGAGCCCCCGCAGGTCGCCCGACCCGTCCGCGTTGGCGTCGAAGAATGCCCGCACCAGCACCTCGTAGAAAACGGCGTGCTTGAACCACGTCGGGTCGGTGGGCAGCGCGGCGGCGTTGTCGAAGTCATCGGACTCGGGGTGCTCGACGACACCGCCCTGGACGTGACTGCCCCCTGCGGGATGGTGCTCGACAGCTTCTCTTGCGTCGTTCATCAAATCCACGATGCCACGGGTACCCGAGGCGCGACATTCGGAATCACGCCTACTGACATGTGACGAAACACGCCCGGCGCCAAGAGAATTGGCCACCCGCCGAGCTTCGTCGACATGGGAATCAGGCCGGCGGTCCGTCCGCCAGCGTCACGTTTGTGGTGCGGTCGCCACCCCCGGCCGAGCGATAGCGCACCGTGATGTTGTCGCCGGGGTGGTGCGGAACGAGCACCTCGGTCATCGACGTGGCCCCGGTGATCGCGACGTTGTCAACCCCGGTGATGACGTCGCCGGGGGAGATCCCGGCCGCCGCCGCGGGGCCGCTGGTGACCACGCGCTCGACGCGCGCGCCGTTGCCGTTGCTGTCGGTCACACCCAGCCCGAGGAACGCGGTTGGGCCGATGTGCACGGTGTTCGAGCCGGCGCCCGACCTGATCTGTCCGGCCACGCCCATCGCGTGGCCGATCGGGATGGCAAAGCCCTGTCCGCCCGACATCTTGTAGTTGTCGGTGGCGGCGGTGTTCACGCCGACGACCTGCCCGTCGTTGTTGACCATCGGTCCACCGGAGTCACCGGGCCTGATCGGCGTGTCGGCCTGGATCAGCCCGCCCAGTGATTCGTTGGCGCCGGTCAGGGTGTCGGTCGCCGACACGCTTTGGTTGAGCGCGACGACTTTGCCGGCCACGGCGCTGGGCGTTCCGCCCTGGCCGCCCGCGTTGCCCATCGCCACGACCGGCTGGCCCACCGTGACCCCGCCGCCGATCGCGGCGGTCGGCAGCCCGGCGGCCCCGCGGAGTTGCAGCACCGCGACGTCCTGGCTGCGGTCGTAGCCGACCACGTCCACGGCGTAGGTCTGCCCGTTGCCGACGTCGAACGCGCTGATGTCCGTAGCGCCGGAGATCACGTGATTGTTGGTCAGCACGACCCCGTTGGGGTCGATGACGATGCCGGTCCCGGCCCCCACCGCGTTGTTGTAGCCGAACTTGGTGCTGATGTTGACCACTTGCGGCCCGACCTGGCCGACTAGTGCCGCAGCGTCGATCGGAGCCAGCGGCCGGGTGAACGGCGTCGCGGCCGCCGGCACGGTGCCCAGACCGAGGCCCAGCCCGACCACCGCCAGCACACTGACCAACCATGACCACCAGACCGAGCGGTGGTGCGATTTGCTCATCCGACACCCTTCCTGCTTCGCGGTAACACCAAACTGTCCCGGCCGTGCGGTTCTGGGCGGCACAATTATCTGTATATAACCGTAATGCAGGTAGCTATTCATGGCAGTGGCAAGGCCCCGATCCGCCTAGGCTGACACGGTGGGCGAATTCGACCCCAAGGCCAGCTTCACCCGATCCCCGGTGGCCCGGCTGGCCACGGTCACGCCGGAAGGCCTCCCCCACCTGGTGCCGGTGGTGTTCGCGGTCGCCGACGACTCCCCCGACGTGGTGTACACCGCCGTCGACGCGAAACCCAAGACCACGCGGCGGCTGCGGCGGCTGGCCAACATCGAAGAGAACCCCCTCGTGAGCCTGCTCGTCGACCTTTACGCCGACGATTGGACGCGGCTGTGGTGGGTGCGAGCCGACGGCGCGGCCACCGTCCACGCCCACGGGCCGGTGATGGAGGCCGCATACCGGTTACTGCGCGCCAAATACCCTCAGTATCAATCCGTTCCGTTGGACGGGCCGGTGATCGCGATCGCGGTGCGCCGCTGGTCGAGCTGGCACGCCTGACGACCGACGCTCCCTTCCCCGCCAGACCGACGCAAATGTGGCCCGCCCGTGGCCTTGTGTTGGGCCGCGGTTGGGGGAAAAGTTGCCAGTAGACCCTGTGAGCTAGGACACACCACGCTGGGCGCACCCACCGGCGACGTCACCGGGGAGAACTGGAGGAAGGACATGGCGGACAAGGCGAATGCCTCCCAGGGCGCGGCGGCCGCCCCCACCGCGAACGGTCCCGGCGATGTGCGCAACATCGTCCTCGTGGGGCCCTCGGGCGGCGGCAAGACCACCCTGGTCGAGGCGCTGTTGGTCGCCGGCGGGGTGCTGAACAGAGCGGGTTCCGTCACCGACGGCAGCACGGTATGCGACTACGACGACGCCGAGATCCGCCAACAGCGGTCCGTCGGCGTCGCTGTCGCCTCCCTGGCGCACGACGGCATCAAGATCAATCTGGTCGACACCCCGGGATACGCCGATTTCGTCGGCGAGTTGCGGGCGGGCTTGCGCGCCGCGGACTGCGCGCTTTTCGTGATCGCGGCCAACGAGGGCGTCGACGAACCCACCAAATCGCTGTGGCAGGAATGCGATCAGGTCGGCATGCCCCGCGCCGTGGTGATCACGAAGCTCGACCACGCCCGGGCGAACTACTCCGAGGCGCTGGCCGCCGCGCAGAACGCGTTCGGGGACAAGGTGTTACCGCTTTACCTGCCGACCGGCCTGCCGTCTTGCGAAGGCTTGATCGGGTTACTGTCGCAGACCCGCTACCAATACGCCGACGGCAAGCGGACCATGCAGTCGCCCGATCCATCCGACGCGGACCGGATCGAGGAGGCGCGCGGCACCCTCATCGAAGGCATCATCGAGGAATCCGAGGACGAATCGCTGATGGATCGCTACCTCGGCGGTGAGTC
Source organism: Mycobacterium sp. E2238 (assembly GCF_001672665.1). Lineage (NCBI taxonomy): Bacteria > Bacillati > Actinomycetota > Actinomycetes > Mycobacteriales > Mycobacteriaceae > Mycobacterium > Mycobacterium sp. E2238. The sequence continues at coordinate 62,033 of NZ_LZKF01000148.1, forward strand.
CATCGACGAGGCGGTGCTGATCGAGGACCTGGAGCGGGCCGTCGCCCGGGGGTCGTTCTTCCCGGTGATCCCGGTATGCAGCAGCACCGGCGTCGGCACCCTGGAACTGCTGGAGGTCGCCACGCGCGGATTCCCGTCGCCGATGGAACATCCACTCCCGGAGGTGTTTACGCCGCAGGGCGCCCCGCACGCGACGCTGACCTGCGATGCCGACGCGCCCCTGCTCGCGGAGGTGGTGAAGACGACGTCGGACCCCTACGTCGGAAGGGTCAGCCTGGTCCGGGTGTTCTCCGGGACCATCAGGCCCGACACGACGGTCCATGTGTCGGGCCATTTTGCGTCGTTCTTCGGCGCGGTCAACGGGAACGGCAGCACGCACCCCGACCACGACGAAGACGAGCGCGTCGGAGTCCTGTCCTTCCCGCTCGGCAAGCAGCAGCGCCCCGCACCGGCCGTGGTGGCGGGCGACATTTGCGCGATCGGCAAGCTGAGCCGGGCCGAAACGGGCGACACCCTTTCGGACAAGGCGGAGCCGCTCGTGCTGAAACCGTGGACGATGCCCGAGCCCCTGCTGCCGGTGGCGATCCAGGCGCACGCCAAGACCGACGAGGACAAGCTGTCGGTCGGGCTGGGACGGCTGGCCGCCGAAGACCCGACGCTGCGCATCGAGCAGAACCAGGAAACCCACCAGATCGTGTTGTGGTGCATGGGCGAGGCCCACGCCGGTGTCGTCCTCGACGCGCTGGCCAACCGGTACGGCGTCACGGTCGACACCGTCGAGCTCCGGGTGCCGCTGCGAGAAACGTTCGGCGGCAAAGCAAAAGGCCACGGCCGCCACGTCAAGCAGTCCGGCGGGCACGGTCAATACGCGGTGTGCGATATCGAAGTGGAGCCGCTGCCCGAGGGCTCCGGCTTCGAATTCCTCGACAGGGTGGTCGGCGGGGCGGTGCCGCGGCAATTCATCCCGAGCGTGGAGAAGGGCGTGCGCGCACAGATGGAGAAGGGTGTGCACGCCGGCTACCCGATGGTCGACATCCGCGTCACGCTGCTCGACGGCAAGGCGCACAGCGTCGACTCCTCGGATTTCGCGTTCCAGATGGCGGGCTCCCTGGCACTGCGCGAGGCGGCCGCGGCGACCAAGGTGAGCCTGCTCGAGCCCATTGACGAGATCTCGGTCCTGGTGCCCGACGATTTCATGGGCGCGGTGATGGGCGACCTGTCGGGCCGCCGCGGTCGCGTGCTCGGTACCGAGACCGCCGGCCACGAGCGCACACTGGTCAAAGCCGAGGTGCCGCAGGTGGAATTGACGCGCTACGCCATCGACTTGCGCTCACTGGCCCACGGCGCGGCGTCGTTCACCCGGGCCTTCGCCCGCTACGAACCGATGCCGGAAACCGCGGCCAGCCGGGTGAAGGCCACGGTCTGATTCGTCACGCACCGAACCGCTGGGCCACGGCACGGCGATCCAGTGACCCTTTGGCGGTGTGCGGCAGCTCGGTCGCCTGCCGGAAGCTGCCCGGCACCTCGAAAGGGGCCAGCCGGTCGCGGGCGAACGCGGCGAGTTCGTCCGCGGTCGGTGCGGCGGCTCCGCGGGGAACGATCACCGCTGCCACCGTCTCGCCGTACAGCTTGTCGGGAATCCCGAAGACCGCCACCTCCAGCACCCCGGGGTGGCTGCCCAGGACGCCCTCGACGCGTTCCGGGGAGATCTTCTCTCCGCCCCGGTTGATGAGCTCCTTGATGCGGCCGCGGATGATCAGCTCGTCCGTCGCCGACAGCGTTCCCAGGTCGCCGGTGCGCAGCCATCCGTCGGTGAAATTGGCTGCGGTGATTGCCGGGTCGCCGAGGTAGCCCCGGACCACGGTGGGACCGTGCAGCCAGACCTCACCGACCTCCCCCGTGGGCGCGGGCCGGCCGTCGGGCCCGACGATCCTGATTTCCGGCCCGGTCGAGCGGCCGACGAGGCCCGGTGTGGCAGCCGGGTTTTCGGTGTGGCCGATTTCTGTTGTGGCGACCTGGTGGGTCGCTTCGGTCATGCCGAAGGCGCACACCACCGGGGCCGAGAACGTGTCCTGCAGGGCCTGCGCCGTTTCGGCGGTGAGGGGGGCACTGCAGCTGCGGATGAACCGCAACGCGGCGTCGCCCGGTCGGTCGGTTTCGGCCCGCTCCAACAGGATCTGGTGAATCGTCGGGACTGCCGTGTACCAGGTGGCGCGCACGGCGCCGATGTCGTCCCAGAAGGTGTGCGCCGAGAACCGTCCCCGCGCGGGAAGCAACACCGCTCCCCCGGACACCAGGGTCCCCAGCAGCGCGGCGAGTAGCCCGTGGCCGTGGTAGAGCGGCATCACCGCCACCGTGGCGTCCCTGGGACCGAGCCCGTATCCGTCGATGATGGCCCGCACCGAGGCGGCGATGTTGGCGCGGGTCCAGGGGACCATCTTCGGCACCCCGGTGGTGCCGCCGGTGAACATGATCATGGCGTCGTCTGCGCGCAGCCCCTCCGGCGTCGAAAAGTGTTGTGCCGGAGCGCTGGTCACGTCCAGGCGCACCGCTGGGACGCCGAGTGTCACCGCGAGCGGCCACCACGGCGGAGCCGGTTCCCCTTGATCGATCGGCGCGTCGCCGTCGATGAGCACCGCCCGCGCCCCGACCGCCTCGCTGCGGGCCCGCTGGTCGGCGACCGGAAGGGCCGGGTCCAGCGGGACCGCGACCAGGTCGGCCCGCGAGGCCGCCAACAGTCCGACGACGAATTCCGCGTTGCTCCCCGAGCGCAGCGCGACGCGATCGCCGGGCCGCAGCCCGGCCCGCTTCAGCTGCGCGGCCAGGTCGTCGGCCAGCCGGAGCAGATCGTGGTAGCTGACCGGTACCCGGTCGGAGGTGGCGACAAGCGCGGGAGCGGCCGGTGACCGGCGTGCCGCCTCCTCGACCAGGTCGGCGATGCGTGGGCCCGGTGTCTCCGCCGTGGCGTGGCCGCCGATGATCGCCTCAGATTTCATCGCCGCACTCCTTCTCTCTTGGTCATCACCTGCTCGAACCATGCCGGGTGGCCGCTCCGTGCGTCCAATATCGATTCACTCACGACCGATAACCGTTGGCTATCGACGCTGGGAACCCGGCTGGCCAGCGGCGATAGACGGCGTGAATCGCTGCATAGCGGCTCGGTCTTGGACACCCGCCGGGCGGCCGCGCCACAGTATGGCTGAGGCTTTACCCAACCTCCGACCACACACGAGGAGTCGGCACCATGACCGCAGTTTCGGCATCTCCCGGCCAGGGGCACGAGTCCACGCGCCTGATCGACGGCTTCCACCTGGTGGTGGAAGCGCTCAAGGCCAACGACGTGGAGACCATCTACGGGATCGTCGGCATCCCGGTCACCGACCTCGCCCGCGTCGCGCAGGCGTCGGGAATCCGCTACATCGGCTTCCGGCAGGAGACTTCGGCCGGCAATGCCGCCGCCGCCGCCGGATTCCTGACCGGCCGACCCGGTGTGTGCCTTACGACATCGGGGCCCGGTTTCCTCAACGGGTTGCCGGCCCTCGCCAACGCCACGGCGAACTGCTTCCCGATGATCCAGATCTCGGGTTCCAGCAATCGGGCGCTGGTCGACTTGCAACGCGGTGACTACCAGGACATCGACCAACTCAACGCCGCAAGGCCGTTCGCGAAGGCGGCCTACCGGATCAGCCGGGTCGAGGACATCGGGCGCGGCGTCGCGCGTGCCATCCGCACCGCGATCTCCGGCCGGCCCGGTGGCGTTTACCTCGACATCCCCGGCGAGGTGTTGGGGCAAGCCATGGACGCGGCGGCCGGTGCGGAGACGGTCTGGCGGATCGTCGACCCCGCGCCCCGGCAGCTGCCGGCGCCCGACGCGGTCGATCGCGCGCTGCGGATGCTGGCACAGGCGCGGCGACCCTTGATCGTGCTCGGCAAGGGTGCGGCATATGCCCGGGCCGACAACATGATTCGCGAGTTCGTCGAGGCGAGCGGCATTCCGTTCCTGCCGATGTCGATGGCCAAGGGGCTGCTGCCGGACTCCCATCCGCAGTCGGCCGCAGCCGCGCGGTCGCTCGCGGTCGCGCGCGCCGACGTCGTGTTGCTGGTCGGCGCCCGGCTGAACTGGCTACTCGGCCACGGGGACTCGCCGCAATGGTCCGCCGACGCCAAGTTCGTGCAGGTCGATATCGCGCCGTCGGAGTTCGACAGCAATCAGCCGATCGCCGCGCCCGTGGTCGGCGACATCGGCTCGGTGATGTCGGCGCTGCGTGACGGCCTGGCCGCCCACCCCGTCACGGTGCCCGCGGAATGGGCCAAGGAGTTGGCCGAGCGCACCGCCCGCAACGACGCCAAGATGCGCGAACACCTGGGCGAAAACCCGCATCCCATGCGCTTTTACAATGCGCTCGGCGCGATCCGCGCCGTCCTGCAGGAGAACCCGGACGCCTACCTCGTCAACGAGGGAGCCAACGCGCTGGATCTGGCCCGCAACGTCATCGGCATGGAGGTGCCGCGGCACCGGCTGGACACGGGAACCTGGGGCGTCATGGGCATCGGCATGGGTTACGCCATCGCGGCCGCCGTCGAGACCGGCGACCCTGTGGTCGCGGTCGAGGGTGACAGCGCATTCGGCTTCAGCGGCATGGAAGTCGAGACCATCTGCCGCTACCGGCTTCCGGTGACCGTCGTCATTCTCAACAACGGCGGTGTCTACCGGGGCGATGAAGTAGCCACCGGGTCGGATCCGGCGCCCACCGTGCTCAATGCGCGGGCGCGTCACGAGCTGATCGCGGAAGCATTCGGCGGCAAGGGATATCACGTCACCACCCCGGAGGAGCTGCGATCGGCGCTGTCCGAGTCGATCGGCTCCCGGGAGCCGTCGATCATCGACTGCGAGCTCGACCCGGCGGCCGGGGTGGAAAGCGGGCATCTGGCGAGCCTGAACCCGACCAGTAAGGCGGTCAGCGCTGGTGGGTGATTCGCGACAACTGCGCGTCGAAGAACTCGTGCAGCGACAGTTGCGCCGCCGAGGCGGCGAGCGCGCGGGCGATCGGTGACCCCGGGCCAGCGGAATTGGTGGCCAGCGCGACGTCGGCCTTGAGCACCGGGTCGACCATCTGGACCGCGCGGACTTCTCGCCCCAGTGGCGACGTCCACAACCAGGTGTGCGGCACGATGCATGCCCAATTCCCCGCGGCAACCTGAGCGAACAGCGAAGCGACGGAGTCGGTTTCGACCTGCGGGGCCACTTCGATGGCGTGGTTGGCGAAGGCCTTGTCGATGATCTGGCGGTCCCGCATCTCGGGCGTGAGCAACGCCAGCGGCAACTGCGCGGCCTCCGGCCAAGTCATCGTCGAAGCGGCGGATCCCAGCATGTCCGCGGGCGACAACAACACATAGTGCTCCTCATACAGCGGCACCAGGTTCACCCCGTGGTCCTCGTCGGGCGCCGCGTGCACGATCGCGGCATCCAGTTCGAATTCCCTTAGCCGCCGGTACAGTTCGGTGCCGGACAGCCGGGACAGGATGTGCACCTTCGCCAACGGGTGCGCCGAACAGAACGCCGAGAGCACCAGGGACGCAGTCGTCGACGCGGTGGGGACCGTGCCCAGCCTCAGCATGCCGGTGATGCCCGACCGCACCGCGTGCACCTCAGACTTGAAGGCATCGTGCTCGGCGAGAATCCGCTTCGCCCACACCACCAACCGCTCACCCTCGGGCGTGAGGCCCTCGAAGCTGTGCCCGCGATTGATCAGCGTGACGTTCAGTTCCCGTTCCAGCTTGGCGATCGCGGCGGACAGCGCGGGTTGCGATACGAAGCACTTCTCGGCCGCGCGGGCGAAGTGGCGCTCTTGCGCGACCGCGACGAAGTACTCCAGCTGACGGAAGAGCACCCGCACCTCCTCTGCCGCGGGATTTTTGCTGAGGCTAACCCTTCACCGGCACGCCAGCCAGTCCAGCGTCTCCGACAGCTCCAGCACATGCACTCCGATGGCACGGCACTCTTCGGCACCGCGGTCATACAAGCCCGAGATCGCATCGGACACCAGGACCGTTCTGAAGTCTCGTTCGGAGGCCTCGTAAATCGACGTCCGAGGACAGTTCGGGAAATTGCAACCCGCAAAAACCAGTGTGTCGCTGCCACTTTCGCGTAGATGCTGTTCGAGACCCGTGCCGTAGAAGGCCCCCCACCTCGATTTGTACATCACATGCTCGGCCGGACCGACCTCTTGGAATCCACCGGCCAACAGCAATTCGTGGTCCAACTCGACGGCCTTGGGCAGCAACTCGGCGGCGATTTGCGAACCGGCGCTGCCCGGTTCGGCGAATCGCGCGCCTCCCTCTATCGATCGACGGCGAACCGGGTCGGCGTTCGACCCGTCCGGCCGGTATAGCCGGACCACATGCACGATCGGTAACCCGCGCCGACGGAACGCTTCCGCCAGCTTTGCCATCGCCGGAATCGCCGCACTGGTCCCGTCAACCCGCATCGGGGCATCGCCGGCATAGAAATCACGCTGCACGTCGATCAGCACCAACGCTGCGGAATCCGCAATCGGGCGCGTGTAAGGGTCGTCAACGACCATGCTCGCCCCCTCCCGATCCCGCCCCGACGGAGTCCAGCTCAGCCGGTGGTCGGCTCGTAACCGCCACATCAGGCGAACCAACCATGTTTGCTGAAAACCTCAATAGCCGGTCCGCCAGTAGAATATCGTTGTGTTGATTGCACCATCGCGAAGGGTATGCACCATGCGTCGAGCGGTTCGTTATCTATCCGTTATGGTGGCGATCACGACCACATGCACGCTGGGAAGCGGCGCCCGCGCAGTGGCGGCGATCCCACTTCCCCAGCCGGTTCCCGCCGTTGCCTCGGTTTTGCCGGCTAACGGCGCGGTCGTGGGGGTGGCGCACCCAGTGGTGGTGACGTTCATGGCACCGATCAGGGATCGAGGCGCCGCCGAGCGGTCGATCCACGTCGCGTCGCCGAGCAACACGCCCGGACACTTCGAGTGGGTCGAGAACAACGTCGTGCAGTGGGTGCCGAACCGGTACTGGCCCGCCCACACCCACGTCTCGGTGGGCATTCAGGCACTGACCACGGGATTCGACACCGGTGACGCATTACTCGGTGTTGCCAGCATCTCCGGTCACACCTTCACCGTCAGCCGGAACGGAGAAGTGCTGCGCACCATGCCCGCGTCGATGGGTAAGCCCAGCCGGCCCACACCCATCGGCAACTTCACCGCCCTGGAAAAGCAGCGCACCGTGGTCATGGACTCGCGCACCATCGGCATCCCGCTGAGCTCGCCCGAGGGGTACAAGATCACCGCCTCATATGCGGTTCGCGTCACGTGGAGCGGCGTCTACGTGCACTCGGCGCCCTGGTCGGTTGACTCACAGGGTTACGCCAACGTCAGTCATGGCTGCATCAACCTCAGTCCCGATAATGCCGCCTGGTATTTCAACCAGGTGAATGTGGGCGACCCCATCCAGGTCGTCGCGTAGGTGCGTGCCCGCGCCCTCGGCTTCGGGCCAGTGTGACAACCGTCACAGCCATCGAACGGAAGACTGGCCCGTGACGGTGGGTTCCCGCTAGACGAGGATCGAACGGGAGGCTGGCCATGACCGGTGATGCGGAACAACAAGAATCCACCGTCGCGGGTTCGATCAGCCCGGCGCGGGAGCGGGTTGACAACCGCATTCGCCAACTGGACGCGACGGACGAACAGTTCCGCAGCACGAAACCGAATCCGGCACTGCAACGAGCGGCGCGCGAACCGGAGCTTCGCCTGACACAGATCCTGCGGACCTTCGTCGACGGCTATGCCGACCGCCCGGCGCTGGGTTGGCGAGCGCGGTCGCTGGTCACCGATCCCGCAACCGGCCGCACCACCGCGCAGTTACTCCCCCGGTTCGACACCCTCAGCTACCGCGACCTGTGGGCCAACGTGGGTGCGATCGCCAGCGCCTGGCGGCACGACGCGGCCGATCCGGTGACGCCTCAAGACTTCGTCGCCACAGTGGGTTTCGCCAGTGCGGAGTACCTGACCCTCGATCTGGTGTGCGCCTACCTCGGCCTGGTTGCGGTGCCGCTGCAGCACAACGCGGCGGCATCACGGTTGCAACCGATCGTCGCCGAGGTCGAGCCGCGGGTGCTCGCGGCGGGCGCCGGCTACCTGGACTTGGCCGTCGAGGCGGCGCTGGGCAGCACGTCGTTGCGGCGCTTGGTGGTTTTCGACTACTCCCCCCAAATCGACGATCAGCGCCAGGCTTTGGAGCGCGCCCGCGCGAAGCTGTCCGCGGCGGGGATGGCGGTGAGGATCGAGACGTTCGACGAGTTGATCGAACGAGGTCGCGGCCTGCCGCCCGAGCCCGCGTATACCGGCGACACCGACCAGCGCCTGGCCATGATCATGTATACATCGGGCAGCACCGGACTGCCCAAGGGTGCCATGTACACCGAGCGCATGCTGTGCAAGCTGTGGACCAACGAGTTGATGCCCGACTTCGCGGACACCCCGGTGATCAACGTCAACTTCATGCCGCTCAACCACCTCGGTGGCCGGATACCGCTGTCGACCGCGTTCCAAGCGGGCGGCACCAGTTACTTCGTGCCCGAAAGTGACCTCTCCACGCTGTTCGAAGACTGGAACCTGGTGCGCCCCACCGAAATGGGGTTGGTGCCGCGGGTGGCGGAGATGCTGTACCAGCGCTACCAAAGCGCCGTCGACCGGCGGGTCTTCCAGGGAACCGACCGGGCATCCGCCGAGGCCGAGGCGCAGGTCGAGTTGCGCGAGCAGGTCTTGGGCGGCCGCATCATCACCGCGTTCTGCGGCACCGCGCCGCTTGCGGCGGAGATGCGCGGGTTCGTGGAGAGCTGCCTGGACGTGCACGTCCTCGACGGCTACGGCCTGACCGAGGTCGGGATGGTGACCAAGGATGGCCGGATCGCCGCGCCGCCGGTTCTGGGGTACAAGCTCATCGACGTTCCCGAGCTGGGTTATTTCCTTACCGACAAGCCTTTTCCGCGCGGCGAGCTGCTGGTCAAATCGCTCACCGCCACGCCCGGATACTTCAAGCGTCCGGACGTCACCGCCAACGCCTTCGACGAACAAGGCTACTACCGGACCGGGGACGTGATGGCCGAGCTGGAGCCCGGCCGGCTCGCGTACGTCGACCGTCGCAACAACGTATTGAAGCTCGCCCAAGGCGAATTCGTCGCCGTCGCCCGCCTGGAGGCCGTCTTCAGCAGCGCGGCCCTGGTCCGCCAGATCTTCGTCTACGGCAACAGCGAACGCCCGTATCTGTTGGCCGTGGTGGTAGCGACCGCCGACGCGCTGGACAGGTTCACCGGTGACCCCGACGGGCTCAAGGCCGCCCTGCACGAATCACTGCGCCAGTCAGGCAGACTCGCCGAGCTGCAGTCCTACGAGGTGCCTGTCGACTTTCTCGTCGAGGCTGAGCCGTTCAGCGAGGACAACGGGCTGCTGTCCGGCGTGGGCAAGCTGCTCAGGCCGAAACTCAAAGAGCACTACGGCGAGCGGCTCGAGCAGTTGTATGCGGACCTGGCCGCCAACCGGGTGACCGAGCTGCGGGCGCTGCGCGAGGGCGCGGCCGACCGCCCGGTCATCGACACGCTCGTTCGCGCCGCCGAAGCGCTGCTCGGCCTGGCCGGCGGCCCACCCGAACCCGATGCGCTGTTCATCGAACTCGGCGGAGATTCCCTGTCGGCCTTGACCTTCTCCAACCTGCTGCAGGACATCTTCGACGTCGAGGTGCCGGTGGGCATGATCATCGGCCCGGCCACCGATTTAGGCCGGCTCGCGGAATACGTTGAGGCCGAACGCCGAACGGGATCCGGGCGGACGACATTCGGGTCGGTGCACGGGCGGGATGCCACCGAGGTCCGCGCCGCCGACCTCACACTTGACAAGTTCATCGACACGAGAACATTGTCCGACGCCCCGGCCCTGCCGCGAGCCACCGGCACGCCGCACACTGTCCTGTTGACCGGCGCCAACGGATATCTGGGCCGCTTCCTCTGCCTGGAATGGATGGAGCGGCTCGCCGAGACGGGCGGAACATTGGTCTGCATCGTGCGGGGCACCGACGCCGCGGCCGCCGCCAAGCGACTGGAGGATGTCTACCGCAGCGGAGATCCGCATCTGGTCGAACGCTTCCGCGAGCTCGCGGCCGATCATCTCGAGGTGATCGCCGGCGATATCGGTGAGCCGAACCTGGGGCTGGACCAGGCGACGTGGGACCGGCTGGCCCGCACCGTGGACTTGATCGTCCACCCGGCGGCGCTGGTCAATCACGTCCTACCCTACGAGCAGCTGTTCGGGCCGAATGTCGTTGGCACCGCCGAAGTTATCCGCATGGCGATCACCACCCGCATCAAACCGGTGACCTACCTGTCAACCGTTGCCGTGGCCATGTCCGTCGATCCGGCCGACTTCGAAGAGGACGGCGACATCCGCACGATCAGCCCGGTCCGGCCGGTCGAGGCCAGCTACGCCAACGGGTACGCCAACAGCAAGTGGGCGGGCGAGGTACTGCTGCGCGAGGCACACGACCTGTGCGAACTGCCCGTCGCCGTGTTCCGGTCCGACATGATCCTCGCCCACAGCCGCTACGCCGGACAGCTGAACGTGCCCGATGCCTTTACGCGGTTGATCTTCAGCCTGCTCGTCACCGGCATCGCGCCGTCGTCGTTCTACGAAACCACCGACACCGGTGGCCGGCCCGTCGCACATTACGACGGGCTGCCCGCCGACTTCGTGGCCGAGGCGGTGACCGCGCTCGGTGAGCAGATCGCGACCGCCGCCGACGACACGGGATCTGCCGGGGTGTTTCGGTCCTATGACGTGATGAATCCGCACGACGACGGAATCTCCCTGGACGTGTTCGTGGACTGGCTGATCGCCGACCGTCACGACATCCGGCGCATCGACAACTACGACGAGTGGCTCGCCCGCTTCGGCACCGCGCTTCGGGCCCTACCGGACAAGCAGCGCCAACAGTCCGTCCTGCCGTTGCTGGACGCTTACCGGAGGCCGGAGAAACCGCTGCGCGGCGCGCCGGCCCCGACCGAGGGGTTCCGGAGAGCTGTCCAAGCCGCCAAACTCGGTGCGGACAAAGACATTCCGCATCTGTCGGCGGACCTGATCGCCAAGTACGTTTTCGATCTGCGGTTGCTCGGCCTGCTGTAGCCGCGGCGGGCCTACCCGGGCAGACCTTTCTTGATGGCGGCATCCTGCTTGCGCCCGATGTCGGCGGCCATGTCCGGATCGATCGGATCGCCAGGTGTGCTGTGGAATTCGAGATTGACCAGCGCCTTGCCCTCGCTGAACAGCAACACCGTCACCGCTTGCCCGTTGTCGGGCGACGTGCCGGAGATCATGGTCCCGTTGGAGCCGACGTCTATCGGCCGCCACGTGCCGTTGATCTTGCCCGCGTAATTGGCCCTGGTCCTGTCGATTCCGGCCGCGGCCGTCGCGGGGTCGGCGACGACCAGGATGCTGTCGCCGATCCGCCGGCTGTTGTCGGCGCTCGCGAACAGCTGCGCCACCCCGGGCGCATTGTTGGGGTTCAGCACCGGCGGCTGCGGCGCGGTGAGATCGCCGCCGATGTCGGTCGGCTTGATCAGTAGTGTGCTGTAATCCGTGGGTTGCCCTGGCGACGGACTGGCCACGCTGGAACCGGTGGAGCGTGCGGCGGAACTCGAATCGGTCGGGGACGCGTTGTTGCTGCCACCGCAGCCGGCGAGCGCCGCGCCAGCCACTACGGCGGCGAGCGCCCACCCGACACCGGAGATCCGAGCAACCTTCATGGGCGTTCCTTCCGCGTTCTGGCCGGCGGCGCATTCGCGCATGCGCGACCCACGCCGGAAACTGGATACCCATTTTCCAGTGCCTATGCTGGCGTGGGAGGTCATGAGCGCTGCGGGGAGGAGATCGAGATGACGGCTGCGACTGCGCGCGCCGTTCGGTTCGACCGGTACGGCGGCCGCGAGGTGTTGTACGTGGCGGACATCGACATGCCAACCCCCGCGCCCGGTGAGGTGATCGTCGAGATCCGCGCCGCCGGGATCAACCCCGGTGAGGCCGCCATCCGAGCCGGGGCGATACACGAGATGTTTCCCGCGACGTTTCCCTCCGGCGAGGGCAGCGACCTCGCCGGCGTGGTGACCACGCTGGGCCCCGGGGTAACCGAATTCGCGGTCGGCGACGAGGTTTTGGGGTTCAGCTTGCGCCGCTCCAGCCACGCGACCCATGCCGCGGTGCCGGCCGGCCAGCTGATTCGCAAACCGGCCCAACTCAGTTGGGAGATCGCGGGTTCGCTCTATGTGGTCGGCGTGACCGCGTACGCGGCCGTCCGAGCGGTGGCGCCGCAACCGGGTGAGACCGTGGCCGTCTCGGCGGCGGCGGGCGGAGTGGGCAGCCTCGTCGTACAACTGCTGGCCCTGCGCAAGGCGCGCGTGCTCGGCATCGCCGGACCCGGCAACGCCGACTGGCTGCGGGCTCATGGCGCCACCCCGATCCCCTATGGCGACGGCCTGGCCGATCGGCTGCGCGAGGCGGCGCCCACCGGCATCGACGCATTCATCGACCTGTTCGGGCCCGACTACGTGCAGCTCGCCGTCGACCTCGGTGTCGCACCCGAACGAATCGACACCATCATCTCGTTCCAAAAGGCCGGTGAAGTCGGCGCCAAAACCGAAGGCAGCGCCGAAGCGTCGACGCCGGAGGTGCTGGCCGAGATGGCCGGCCTCGTCGTCAGCGGCGCCATCGATTTCGAGATCGCCGCCACCTATCCGCTGGATCGAGTCGCCGACGCCTACGAGCAATTGGAAAAGCGCCACACTCGCGGCAAAATCGTTCTGCTGCCCAATGTTTCACAGTGAGGCGGCCCGGCCCGCCCGGTAAGCGGGGCCCGGAATCCGCCGCCACGTGCGCCCACGAGGCCCGTGCCCGCCCGATGCGACGGCCCCGGGGAAACACGGGCGTCATGGTGTTCTGGTGGAATCCGTCACCGCCGGTCGCCGGTCGAGGCGTGCCCGCCCAGCGATGCGGTGACGACGGCGATCGGCATCCGTGACACGTAGAGGTTGGCCCGCTCCTGCGGAGTCAGGGTGGTCCGCGCGTGTACCTTGCCGGCCAACAACCGCGCCGAGCGCAGCAACGCCCGTCCGCGCCCACCGGTCCGGCCGGCAACGCGGTGTGTGACAACAAAAGCCATGATCTTCTCCTTTGTGGAGGCCCGATCGGTTCAGCTCATGGCGCGGGTCAGGGGCGACTCGCGGGCACACATTGCGCGCGAATCACTGAAACACCGTGAAAGCTCAAGCGGCAGAGGAAATGCCGGAACCGGATCGGGACAAGACGGAATTGGGATACGGACTATCGCTTGGACTGGTCTCGCTCATCTCGCCCTCACCTCCTCACGGCCACGACACACGCGGGTGTCACATTTCACCTGAAACGCGAGAGGCACGAATGCCGGCGACGTGCCGGCCGATGCACCCCTCTCGTCGGAGCTTCGGCACTGCACGGCGTATCCGAGACTTAACCAACGGTCAGTCCGGAAGCCACTTGGGCTCAACCCTTGGGTCCGGGAAGAGCTGTCCTGACCCGGGGCGTCTCTCGACGTTCGGGGTCAGTGGCCTGTGTCCATGCAGACGCCTCACCTACCGAGGTGCTTGCGAAACCCTTTCTACACCGCGGTCCAGGACCCGTCAAACTGATTGACATATCCGTTACGGCAGCTCACCGCCGCTTCGAGTCGCGCGCGGCCGGTCACCCGCCGCCGGCGCCTACCCTCGACAGCATGGCCAACACTCTGCAAGATCCGAAGGTCGCGAGCGTGCTCGACCGCATGTATACCGAAGCGAAGAACCAGATGTCGCTGTTACGTCAGCGGCATGGCGACTTCGACCGGCCGATGACGGCGCAGGAGCGCGCCGACGCGATGAGCGAGTTCTACATTCCGGTCACGCCTGAAGCGGGCCGGCTGCTCTACGCCCTGGTGCGCGCGACCCGTCCGGCGACGGTCGTCGAGTTCGGGATGTCGTTCGGCATCTCCGCGCTGCATCTGGCGTCCGCCGTGCGGGACAACGGCACCGGGCGGGTGGTGACGACCGAGCTCAACGACACCAAGATCGCCGCCGCGCGGCGGACGTTCGCCGAAACCGGCCTGGACGATGTGATCACCATCCTGGAAGGGGACGCGCTGAGCACGCTGGCCGGTCTGGACGGGCCGATTGACTTTGTCTTGCTGGACGGTTGGAAGGACCTGTATCTGCCGGTGATCGAGCTGCTCGAACCGCGCCTGTCGACGGGGGCGTTGGTGGTCGCCGACAACACCAGCGCCGCGGACACCCAGCCGTACCTGGATCGGGTGCGCAATCCCGCGAACGGTTACGTCAGTTTCAACTTCGCGGTCCGGGACAGCGACAGCATGGAAATCAGCTGCCGCACCGGCGATTAAGGCCCTATCGCAGGGATTCCTCGAGCCACGGCGTCAACCACTTCACCCCTTCGGGGGTGAGGTGCACGCCGTCGCTGCGAACCTTGATGCCGTCGACCTTGGCGGTGTAAACCCCGTCCGGACAAAGCTTTTTGTTGAGGTCCAGGATTTGCACGTTCGGATGGTGGCTGACCGTCTTGCGCAGCATGGTGTTCCACAGGTTCACCCGGTCGGGCTGGTCTTCCGGATACAGCCGGCCGTCCGGCTTTTCGCCGCCCCTGCTGTACGGCACGGTGGCGACCACCACCCGAACGCCGGTGGAGCTGACGATGTTCAGCGCCCGGTCCAGCTCGGCGTTGAGGTACGCGTCGAAGGTGGGGTCGCCGATGTGGGTCCATTGCCCCTCGTTGACGCGGTCGACGGTTTCCCAGCGGCCGACGATCAGCAGCGCGACGTCGGGCTGGTCCTGGGCGACCTGCTTTGACCATCGGATCGGCCAGCCGTCGCATTCGGCTCTCTGCTCCAGGGTTTGGCCGATGTAGCGATACGGCGTGCCGCGCACCAGGCTGCAGCCGATGACGGTGTGGTCGAGAAACGCGAATCCCGGTGTGGGTGGCAGGTAGTGCATCCACGTCCACCCGATCGAATCGCCGAACACCGAAACGGTGAACGGCCGGTTGGGATCCCGGGGACCGGCCGGGCGGCTGCCACCCGGCGGGGACGGGGACACCGCGGCGACGGCCGAGACCCCCGGTGGGAGGCCGGCCTCACGCAGGCCGGGCCCGGTCCCCACCGGGACGACGAGCAGGGTCACCGCGGCGGCGCTGGCAACGGCCGCGGCCGCCAGCGGCCACCGCGTCGTCCGCGCCGGCCGCCAGCGCCGGATGGGTTGCTCGATCAGCCACCAGGATGCCGCGGCCAGCACCACCGTCGCGCCGCACCGGGCGGCGAACAATGGCAGCCCGCTCCACCCGGTGCGTTCGCCGTTGAGCGCCAGGAAGATCGGCCAGTGCCACAGATACACGCCGTAGGAGATGGTGCCCAGCCACACCAGGGGTGGCGCGGCCAGGAAGCGGGCGACCCATCCCCGCTGCTCCAGCGCCACCGGCGCCACCACGAGGACGGCGGCGATCGCGACCCCGATGAGCAGACCATGGCGGAACTCGCCGCTAGTGCCGGTGGCGTAGTGCGTCGCCGCCGCCAGGCCCGCCAGGCCGGCGAGCGGCAGAACACGGGCGACCCGCCGAGCCCACCGGGTCCGGATCAGGCACCAGCCCCGGTTCAGTGACGGCCAGTCGCGCACCAGCAGGGCCGCCGCCGCGGCCCCGGTCAGCAGCGCCTGCGCGCGGGTGTCGGTGCCGAAATAGACACGGTCGCGCGTGTCGTCGGACACCATCACGATGGCTACGGCGGCCGAAGCCAGCGCCCCCGCGGTGGCGATGACGAACGTGGCGAAGCGGACCCCGCCCACGGTGGCCCGGGTGGAGCGGCGCCTGGCTCGCGCGGCCAGCAGCAGCGTCACCGCGATCAGCAGCACCGGCCAGACGAAGTAGTACTGCTCCTCGACCCCGAGTGACCAGGTGTGCTGCAGCGGCGAGGGCGGGGCACCCTGCGTGAAGTAGTCGGTCTTCTGGGCGACGAACCGCCAGTTCGCCATCCACACGAAAGCCGCGATCGCGTCGTCGCGCAGGCCGGTGAGGGACCGATCGGGCAGCAGCTGGCGGGCCGCCGCCACCGTGAGGACCATCAACATCAGGGCCGGCAGCAACCGGCGCGCACGGCGAATCCAGAAGCCGGTCAGCTCAATACGGCCGGTGCGTCCCAGCTCGTCCAAAAGCAGCGAGGTGATCAGGAACCCGCTGAGCACGAAGAAGACGTCGACGCCGATGAATCCGCCACTCACACCGGGGATGCCGCCGTGCCCGACCAGCACCAGCGCAACCGCTATCGCGCGTAGCCCATCGAGTGCGGGAATGCCGCTGCGCCGCTCCGGCTTGTCCCAGATCGCCAGCCGACCGGCCCTGCGCACGGGAGCGACCCAGCGAGCCTGCCGAGCACGACGGGCCGGCGCGGGATGGGTCCCGCCCGGCTCAGCGCTCGCGGTTAGCGCGCCCTGACCACCATGTCGCCCGGCGCCATAGTTGATGCCGATACGTCGCTGCCCCTCCTCTTGATCGGAGCCAGCTTAAAGGCGATGCGGCCGGATCGACCGGAGACACGCGAAGACCCGCTTCGCTTTTCGCCGGTGCCGGGCGTGTTATACGGGCCCGGCCGGTTTCACGTCGGCGTTCACGTCGACGAGGGCCAGCCCGAGCTCTTCGAGCACCTCGTCGGTGTCCCCGCCGAGCTCCGGGGCCGGCCCGGCGACGCGGCCCGGCGTGCGGGAGAACCAGGTCGGCACACCGGGGAACCGCACCGGGCCGTGCGGCGTGGGCACGGTCTCGAAAAAGCCGATGGCGTCGAGATGCTCGTCGTCGAACAGGGTCGCCGGGCTGGACAGCGACGCGGCCGGGATCTCGAGTTCGCGGAACAGATCCAGCCACTCCTGCGTCGTCCGCTGCGCCATCGTTTCGGCCAGCAGCGCGTACACGGCGTCGATCTGGCGCGCGCGCCGCTCGAGTGTGGCGTACAGATCGCTCTGCCAGGGGGGCCGCACCGCGTCCATGAAGGCGGCCCAATGCTTGTCGTTGTAGATCAGCGCGGCGATGAAGCCGTCGCTGGTGCGGTACGGCCGCCGGTTCGGCGCCACCGTCCGCGGATACACCGCGGGGCCCAGGGGCGGATCGAACATGGCGCCGTTGGCGTGCTCGACGAGCATGAAGGACGCCATCGTCTCGAACATGCCGACTTCGACCTCTTGTCCCTCGCCGGTGCGCTCGCGATGGAACAACGCCATCATGGTGGCGTAGAGCGCGGTGAGGCCGGCGACCTTGTCGGCCATGATCGTGCCGACGTAATTGGGTTCACCCGTCAATTGCTCCTGGACGAACGGCAACCCGCACGCGGCCTGGATGGTGTCGTCGTAGGCGGGCAGGTCCCGGTTGGGGCCGCGCCGGCTGTAGCCGTAGCAGTTGGTGTAGACGATCGCCGGATTGATCGCCGCCACCTCGTCGTAGCTGAACCCGAGCCGGGCAACCGCTTTGGAGCGCATCGAGTGGATGAAGACGTCGGACCGCTCGATGAGCGCGCGCAGGACGGCCTTGCCCGAGTCCGACTGCAGGTCGACGGTGATCCCCCGCTTTCCGCGGTTGACGTTGACGAAGACGCCGCCCATGCCCCGGGCCGGCCCGACCGACACATAACGCGTGTCGTCGCCTTGCGGGGGCTCGACCTTGATGACGTCGGCACCCATATCGGCCATGATTTGTGTGCAGTAGGGACCCATCACCATCGCGGTGAGGTCGACGACGCGCACGCCCGCGAGCGGGCCGCCGCGCTGGCCGGCGCCGCCGCTAGGCATTGCGCGCGCCTTCCTTGCGCGCTGCGGTTTCGAAGCTGTAGCGGATGTGGCCGCCGTGACCGTCCGGCACGACGGGAAAGACCAGTGGCGCAGCCAGATACCGGATGGCATCGATTTGCTCGGCCACGTCCTCGATCGACCACGACGGTCGGTGCACGCCGGGGGTCTCGGCGATCACCGCGCGGGCGACGCGACCGGCGATGGCAATCAGGATTTCGCCGTTGACCGGGCAGCTTTCGTGCGCCAGCAAGCCCACCACGGGCGCGACCAGTTCGGTGCCCATCGGCGGATAGGCCGAGATGTCCAGTCCCTCGGCCATTCTCGTCACCGCCGACGGCGCGATGACGTTGCAGAACACCCCGTCGGCCGCGCCTTCCAGCGCGGTGACGTTGGACAGACCGAGCAGGCCGGCCTTGGCGGCGGCATAGTTCGCGACGCCGTGGTTGCCATACAGGCCGCCGATCGACGAGGTCAGCACGATGCGGCCGTAGTGGGCGTCGCACATGAGCGGGAACGCCGGCCGCACGACGTGGAAGGCGCCCCGCAGATGAACGTCGATGACGGCGTCGAAGTCCTCGTAGCTCATCTCCTTCAAGGATCCCCGCCGGACGTTGCCGGCGTTGTGGATCAGGACGTCGACGCGCCCGTAGTTGTCCAGCGCTGCTTGGATGATCGCCTGGCCGCCCTGCGGCGTGGTGACCGACTCGGTGCACGCGACCGCGTCGCCACCGGCCGCCCGGATCTCGCTCACCACATCATGCGCGGGACCGGCGTCGGCGCCTGCGCCGGTCAGCGCGCCGCCCGTGTCGTTGACCACGACCTTGGCGCCGCGGGCCGCCAACAGCAGCGCGTACTCGCGGCCCAGTCCCCGGCCGGCGCCGGTCACCACCGCCACCCGATCGTCGAATCTCAGTTCCGCCATCACGATCCCAGTACTAGGCCGTCCAGGTCGCCCCTGTCACGCCATTCGGCCAGCAGGTCGCTGAAGGCGTAGAACCCCGGCCCGTACGGTTCACCGAGGTGCGAGCGGATACCCTCGCCTCCGCCGCCACCTTCGTTGTTGTAATAGCCCGGCGTGCACTCCGAGTCGAATTGGCTGGTGTCGATCGCCGTGTCCCTGATGGTTTGGCACCATTGGTCCTGGGCGGCCTCGCTGGGTTCGACGGTGGTCGCGCCGCGGGCCAGGGCCTCGGAAATGAGGTAGGCAATGTGCTCGCCCTGCAACTCATAGTTGGCGGCGATGTTCGCGGAGATGCCCACCTGGGTGAACCCGGTGAAGAACTGGTTGGGAAAGCCGCGGCTGGTCATCCCGTGCAACGTCTTGTACCCGTCGCGCCAGTAGTCGAAGAGCGACACCCCGCCGCGGCCTTCGATCGCGTCGATGGAGTACCGGCGGCTGATCTCGGTCGTGATCTCGAAGCCGCTGGCGTAGATGATGCAGTCGACCTCGTACTCGATGCCGTTGGCCACCAATCCCTTTGCGGTCGCCCGCTCGACTCCCTTGCTGGCCGAAACGTCGACCAGGGTCACATTGGGGCGGTTGAAGGTCTGCAGGTATTCGTCGTTCGTGGTCGGTCGCTTGCACAGGAACCGGTAGTAGGGCTTGAGCGCTTCGGCGGTTTCGGGGTTCTCGACCAAACTCTCGACCCTGCGCCGCAACCGCTCCATCACTTTGAAGTCTTCCTCGTCACGGATGGCCATGAACTGTTCCGGTGTCATCGCGGCGGGATCGGCCAGCGCGAGGACGCGCGCCGCGGTGTTGCGGCCCAACTCGGTCCAGAAATCGCAGACCAGATCCGGCTGGCCCAGCGCCATCCCCTCGAATGTCCAGGCGTGGAAGTTGCGCTGCCGCTCCTTCTGCCAGCCCGGCTTCAGCGTCTTCACCCACTCCGGATCGGTCGGCGCGTTGTTGCGCGCACCCACCGAAGAGGGCGTGCGCTGAAAGACGTACAGCTGCTTGGCGTGCCGGCCCAGGAATGGCACGACCTGGATCGCCGTCGCCCCGGTGCCCACCACCGCGACGCGTTTGTCGGCGAGCTTGTCCAACCCACCCGACGTGTCCCCGCCGGTGTACTCGTAGTCCCAGCGCGAGGAGTGAAAGCTGTGCCCCTTGAAGTCGTTGATCCCCGGTATGCCGGGCAGCTTGGGCCGGTGGAACGGTCCCGAGGCCATCACGACGAAGCGGGCCCGGATGTCGTCGCCGCGGTCCGTGCTGATCCGCCACCGCTTGCCGGTCTCGTCCCAGTGCAGCTCGCGGACCTGGGTGGAGAAGATGGCCGAGTCGTAGAGCCCGTAGTGCTTGCCGATGCGCCGGCAGTGGTCGTAGATCTCGGCACCGTCGGCGAACTTCTTCGACGGGATGAAGTTGAGCTCCTCGAGAAGCGGCACGTAGCAATAGGACTCGTTGTCGCACTGAATGCCCGGGTATCGGTTCCAATACCAGACCCCGCCGAAGTCGCCACCCAGCTCGATGATGCGAACGTCTTCGACGCCCGCCTTCTTCAGGTAGGCGCCACACAGCAGGCCACCGAAGCCGCCGCCGATCACGGCGACGTCGATGTCCGCCGAGATCGGCTCTCGCACCAACGGCGGTGAGTGCGGGTCGGTTTCGTAATATCCCGCGAAGTCGTCGACCAGTTCGACGTACTGCTTGGATCCTTCCGGGCGCAGCCGCTTCTCGCGCTCCCGGCGGTACTTCTCGCGCAGCGCCTCGAAGTCGACGTCGTCCGGGGTTTGCGATGGCGGGCAATCCGGGTTCGTCATGCCAGGGCGTTCTCCGGCAGTGCCGCGGCGTGCAGGGGCGCGTCCATCTTCTGCACGGCGGGCAGCACCTCCTTGGCGAACAGTTCGGTGCTGGCCATCGCTTCGGCGTAGGGCATGGTGCCGAACTGCGGGACGATCGTCAGCTCCGCGAACGAGCACGCCTCCTGGGCCGCCTTGATCCGGTTGAAGATCTCCTCCGGCGTGCCGATCAGCAGGTTCGACGCGTGGTACCCGGGCGTCTTCGACGGGCCGGCCTTGGCGTCACCGGTCACGGACGACGCGAGGACGGCCGTCGCGGTGGCCTCTCGCGCGGCGTAGGCCTCGTAACCCTTGACGCCCTTGAAGTTCGAGGCGTCGGCGAACCCGTAGTGCACGGTGACGTCGCGGTTGGCCGTCCAGATCCACTCCTCGGATGCGGCGGGGTCACCGGTGGTGCAGTACATGAACATCACGTTCTTGGGCTGGCAGGGCGGCAGGCCCTCCTCCTTGCGGAACGTGTTGACCTTCTGCACTTCCCGTCCGGCGTCCTCGATCGGCTTGTTGCCGACGAAGAGCGGGACCATGCCGCGGCGGGCCAGGATCTCCAGCGACTCAGCGGTCGAGGACGAGCTGTAGATGCGTGAAAAGAGGTCGCTGCTGAGCGGTTCGGGGCGTAGCGACATTTCGGGGACCTTGAAGATCTCGCCGTCGTAGGAGAACCGATCGCCGGAGAACGCCAGCTGCAGGATGTCGAGGGTCTCGTTGAACCGCTGCCTGCTCTCCTCCCGCGGCACGCCGACGGCGTCGAACTCTCCCTTCGAGACGCCTCGACCGATGCCGATCGTGGTGTAACGGCCGTTGGACAGGATGTCGAGGTAGGCGATCTGGTGCGCGAGCCGGATGGGATGCCACCACGGCGCGACGACGACGAAGGTGCCCAGGCCGACCCGCTCGGTGCGGCCGGCGAAATAGCTCAGCGCCTGAATGGGGTTGGGCGTCATGCCATATGGGGTCCCGCAATGCTCGGGCATCCAGATGCCGTCGAACCCGAGCGGCTCGGCCAGGTCGGCGATCGCCAGGGTCGCCTGGACGCATTCCCAGTCCGGGGTGGCCGGCGGCCGGCTGAAGTCTTCGGCCAGCACGCGCTCCCAGTCGTGGGAGTTGTGCGCGCCGAAACCAAGATTGACCTTCATCGTTGCATCTCCGTTGCTAGTTCCTTCGGGGCACCGCTGCCCAGGTAACGGGCGAGGTTGCGGTGCAGGTTGGCGGTGCTGCGTTCCATGTACGGGTTGGGCTTGGGGCCGCGGAAGCCGTACGACTTCATGCCTTTCTGGACGGCGGCCATGTTGGAGAAGTCCTGCGGCAGCACGCTGCGCCAGTTCGGGTCATCCGGCGGCGCGTACACCCATTCGGTTTGCGGCTCTTCGCCTTTGGGGTAGAGCTCGTAGCACGAGGCTTCGAAGATGCACTTGTCGGGGTCGTAGCCGAAGGGCCGGGCGCTGTAGCACAGCGCCGTGGTCAGGCCCTGGCCGATCTGGAAGTTCGGGAAGATCTGCCACGCGGTACCACTCTTGGCCAGGTGTTCGGGGTCGATGGTCGGCCACTCGACGCCACGCGCCGCGTCGTCACGTCGCGCCGAGGACAGCCAGTGCTCGAGTACCCGACCGGCGGGGGTGTCCGCGGGCAGCTCGTCGACCAGCCGCCGCGCCGCCTCCACCAGGGTCTTGGTGGTGGTGGCGTTGGTTTCCTCCAGCGTGTAGATCTGCATCTCCGCCGTCGAGATCCGCGGGTCCGCACCGGTTCCCAGGCGGATCTTCGATTTGGTCTCTTCGAGCCCCTTGGGCGCGTCGTAGCCGATGTTGCTGTGCTTGCCGTGCGCCATCGCCCAGCCGCGGAAGTTGCCGAATTTGTTGAACTGCGGATGGGTGGTGGCGACGTGGTAGGTCTCGTTGAAGGCCTCCATCGCGACCTTCCAATTGCATTCGAAATGCAGCCATTTGCGCCATTTGCAGCGCATGTCCTGCAGGCGGAACGGGTCGAGCATGGTCGCGGCGGGCTCGAGGTAGTCCCGCAACGGTTCGCACGCCGGATCCATGTTGATCCAGACCCAGCCGCCCCAGGTGTCGACGTTGACCGGCGCCAGGTGGGTGTTCTCCGGCGTCAGGGCGCCCTGCCAGTCCTGCCGCTCGGGCACGTGGGTGCAGACGCCGTCCTGGTCGTAGGTCCAGCCGTGAAACCCGCAGACGAACGACTTCTTGTGGCCGCAAGCGTTTCTCGCGCCGTCCGGGGTGTCGACCAGCCTGCGCCCGCGGTGCATGCACACGTTGTGGTGCGCCTTGAGCGTGTCGGGTCCGGTGCGGATCACGACGACGGAGTCGTCCAGGATGTCGTAGGTGAGGTAGCTGCCGACCTTGGGCAGGTCTTCCACGCGCCCGACTTGCTGCCACACCTTGCGCCAGAGCTTGTCGCGCTCGGCGCGCAGGTATTCCTCGGAGAGGTACGCCTCCGCCGGGATCGTGACCGGCTCGGTCATCTCCTCGGGCGCGGCCGCGCCGTTCTGTGCCATCGGGCCCCTCGCTTTCTACCCGTCCCAGCGCGTGATCGCCGCGCGGAATGTGTCGTCCTTGAGGAACACCGAGGTGTTGTCGGCACCCAGGTGTCCCCACTTGAGGTTCAATCCGCCGTCCACCAACAGCGTTTGGCCGGTGATGTAGCTCGACAGGTCCGAGAGCAGGAACAGGACCGCACCGGCCACCTCCGCCGGCCGGCCGCGGCGTCCCATCGCGATGGCGCGGCGGTCTCGTTCGGGATCGGAGTCGACATAGGTGCCCGACGCCGGTGTCTCGGTCACGCCCGGCGCGACGGCGTTCACCCGGATCGGGGCCGCGCCGTCGGCCAGTTCGAGAGCCATGGTGCGGGTCGCCGCCACGATCGCGGCTTTGGCCGTGCCGTAGGCGATGTGGAAAGGCGCCGTGTTCATGCCGCTGATCGACGAGATCGACACGATGGAGCCCGCACGGTTGTGCCCCTTCAGTTCCGCGGCCACGGCCTGACTCATGAAGAACATCGTTTCGAGATTGCGGGTGAACAGGTCGCGCCAGTCGGTGCGCGTCACCCGTGTCGATGGCATCCACGTCGACGGGTCCGCGCCGCCGGCGACGTTGACCAGCCCGTGCAGTTCACCGTCGGCCCGCCGCACGGCGTCGATCGTGGCCCGCACACCGTCTTCGGTGGAGGCGTCGGCCGCGACGGGCACGACGGCGAGGCCCGCGGCCCGCAGCGGCCCGAGGTGCCGGTCGAGGTTGTCCTGCCCCCGGCTGACCGCGACCACGGTCGCGCCGGCCTCGGCGACCACGCGGGTGATGGTGGTCCCGATGCCGCCCCCCGCCGCGCCCGAGACCACGACGACGCGCCCGTCCAGGTTCAGCAGGCCGGTCGCCATCGGGTCAGCCAATTGTCCGGACAAGATAATGATGTGCACTCATCAGAGAGCATGATTCTCTCGCTTATGGCGGCCCGTCAAGTGCCGGCTCGAAACCGTCCGCGACTATTGTCTGGACCATTGATCGATTGCTAACGTGCGAGCGGTGATGGCCGGAGTGTCACAATCGTGGGGCCGCTACGTAGGCGAGCGGGCGCCGAGCGTCGCCGACGGCTGGAGCCTCACCCGCCTGACGCCGCCGAGCCGGCTCTTCGGTGCGAACGGCCTGCGCACCGGCCCGGACGGCCGCATCTACATCGCCCAGGTGACCGGCAGCCAGATCAGCGCGTTCGACCCGGCGACCGGTCGGCTGGACGTCGTCAGCGCCAAGGGCGGCGACATCATCGCGCCCGACGACGTGGCCTTCGACCCCGACGGCAACCTGTTCGCGACCGAGGTCATGGACGGCCGGGTGAGCGTGCGCGATCCGGCCGGCCACACCCGGGTGCTGCGCGACGACGTGCCGTCGGCCAACGGCATCACGTTTTACCAAGACCGGCTCTTCATCGGCGAATGCCGCGACGGTGGCCGCCTGCTGGAGTTGGACCCGGCCGACGGTGCGGCGCGGGTGCTGCTCGACAACGCGCCGTCGCCCAACGCGATGGAGTTCGGGCCCGACGGCATGCTGTATTTCCCGCTGATGGGGGCCAACGAGATCTGGCGCATCGACCCCGGCGCCGGTCACCCCGAGCGGGTGGCCGGTGACCTGGGCGTTCCCGACGCGGTGAAGTTCGATTCCCGCGGGCGCATCGTGTCGACGCAGGTGCACAGCGGCCAGGTGCTGCGCATCGACCCCCGCAGCGGCGACCGGACCGTGCTGGCCACGCTCAACCCCGGCCTGGACAACCTCACGTTCGTCGGTGAGCGCCTGTTCGTCTCGAACTTCACCGGCGAGATCACCGAGATCCTCGGCGACGGCCGTACCCAGACCGCGCTGCCGGGCGGACTGAACTGGCCGCTGGACCTGGCGGTCGGCGCTGACGGCAACCTCTACATCGCCGACGGGACGTACTTTTATGTGCTGCTGCCCGACGGCACGATGCGGACCGCCGGAATGCTGTTCAGCCCGGGCTATCCGGGCTTCCTGCGGGGGCTGGCCGCCCTGGCCGGCGGCGAGTTCCTCGTGACCACATCCAACGGGCAGGTGGCCCGCTACCGGCCGGCCGGCAGTGAAAGCGAGGTGTTGGCAGAGGGTTTCGATCAGCTCTACGGGATCGCGGTCGCCCCGGGGGGTGCCGTGGTCGCGGCGGAACTGGGCGCGGGGCGGGTGGTGTCCATCCGGTCCGGCGCGGTCGAGGTGGTCGCGACCGGGCTCAGCGAGCCGGTGGGGGTGGCCGTCACGCCCGGTGGCGGATGCCTGGTTTCCGAGGCGGGTGCCGGGCGGGTGGCCCGACTGGACGGCCCGGGCGGCACGGTATGCGACGGCCTGCAGCGGCCCCAGGGCATCCTGGTGCGCGACGGGCAGCTGTATGTGGTGGACGCCGGCGCCAAGGAGTTGGTCGCCGTCGACCTGGACAACGGCGCGCGCCGCACCATCGCCTCGGGCCTGCCGGTGGGTGCGCCGCCCGGCGTGACGCCCAAGCCGCTGCGCGGCATGCCGCCCTTCTCCGGGCCGCAGGGCCCGTTCGCCGGCATCGCCGCCGGGCCGGACGGCACGCTGTACGTCTCGGCGGATGCCGACGGCAGCGTGCTGGCATTGCGGCGGGAATCCGAAGGGGCGAGATGACCGAAGCCAGAGTCGTCGACCACCGGTACCTGCAGGTCGCCCGCGCGTTGCGGAAAGAGATCGTGGAGGGCGTCTATCCGGTGGGCTCGCAATTGCCGACCGAACACGAACTGTGTGAGCGATTTGCGGTGAGCCGCTACACCATTCGCGAGGCGCTGCGGCGCCTGCGCGAGGACAATCTGGTGTCGTCGCGCCCACGGACCGGAACCCTCGTGGTGCCGCGGCCGTCGGCCGACTCCTACGTCCAGCACGTCATGTCGATCAATGACCTGCTGGCGTTCGCGACGGACACCCGATTCGCCATCGAATCGGTCGCCATGATCACCATCGACGACGAACTGGCCGACCGGACCGGGCTGACGACCGGCGAACAATGGCTGACCGTGCGCGGCTTCCGACGGGCCGTCACGACCGAGTCACCCGGGTCCGCGCTGTGCCGCACCGAGTACTACATCAACCGCGCGTTCGCCGGGGTCGGCCGGTTGCTGCAGCGCCACGAGGGCCCCATCTTCCCGCTGATCGAGGACCTGTTCGGCCTCAGCATCGTCGAGGTCCAGCAGGAGATCGCCGCGGTGGTCATCTCCGGAGACCTGGCGGCCGGCCTCGAGATCGATTCGGGGACACCGGCATTGCAGGTGCAACGGACCTACACGACCTCCGACGGGCAGGTCGCCCAGGTCACCATCAACACCCATCCCGCGTCGCGCTTCCGGCACTCGATGACGATGCGCCGCGTTCGTGGCTAAGCTGCCGCAATGGCATCCACCCGGAAGCTGATCGGGGGGCGGCGGGTTCGGT
Organism: Mycobacterium sp. E2238; assembly: GCF_001672665.1. Classification (NCBI taxonomy): domain Bacteria; kingdom Bacillati; phylum Actinomycetota; class Actinomycetes; order Mycobacteriales; family Mycobacteriaceae; genus Mycobacterium; species Mycobacterium sp. E2238. The sequence goes on from NZ_LZKF01000148.1 coordinate 88,706, forward strand.
GGGACGACGAACACGCCGCCGAGGCATACGCGCGCGGTTGGTGGGTCGCCGGCACGCTGGCCGACGCGCTGCGCGAGGCCGCCGAGCGCACGCCGCGACGGGTGGCGGTGGTCGACGGGGACCGGCGGCTGGATTGCCTGAGCCTGTACCAGCAGGCGACGGCGCTGGCGCACGCGCTGCACGCGCGGATCCCGCCGGGCAGCGTGGTGTCGTTCATGCTGCCCAACTGGCACGAGGCCGCCGTGATCTACCTGGGCAGCACGCTGGCGGGGATGGTGGCCAACCCCATCCTGCCGTCCATGCGCGACCGGGAACTTCGGTTCGTCCTGGAAGACGCCGACAGCCGAATGATCTTTGCCCCAGCGCAGTTCGGTCGTCACGATTTTGCCGCGATGCTGGGCCGGGTGACCGCGCAGCTGGAGTCGCCGCCCGAGGTCGTACTCGTCCGGGGGGACGCGGACGGGCAGAGCGTGCCCTTCTCCTCGCTGATCGAGGAGCGGGCGTCGCGCGCGGCGCTGCCGACGCTGAATCCCGATGCCGTCCGCATGATCCTCTACACGTCGGGTACCACGGGACGGCCGAAAGGCGTTCTGCACAGCCATAACTCGATCCACGCACTGATTCGCCAGCTCGGTGAGCACTGGCTCGTCGAGCCGGGCGACGCGTTCCTGGTCGCGTCGCCGATCGCGCACATCGGCGGTTCCATCTATGCCTTCGAATGCCCGCTGCTGCTGGGCACGACCGCGGTTTTGATGGACCGGTGGGACGGTGACGACGCCGTCGCACTCATGCAGGCCGAGCGGTGCACACACATCGCCGGGGCGACACCGTTCCTGGAACACATGCTGGCCGCCGCGGAGCGCGCCGGCACCCGGCTGCCGGATCTCAAGCTGTTCGTCTGCGGCGGGGCGTCGGTGGCGCCCGCGCTGATCCGCAGGGCCGCGGCCTTTTTCGAGTCGGCGGTCGTCACCCGCGTGTACGGATCGACGGAAGTGCCCGTCACCACGGTCGGGTCGTTCCGGGACATCGATCACGCAGCCGACACCGACGGTCGCGTCGGCCTGGCCGAGGTCAAGCTGGTCGGTGGGGAGATCCACGCGCGCGGGCCGCAGATGCTGACCGGCTACCACCACCTTGAGGACGAGGCGGACGCCTTCGACGATGAGGGCTTCTTTCGCACCGGAGACTTGGGGCGCTGGCTCGACGATGACTACCTGGTCGTCACCGGACGCGCCAAGGACATCATCATCCGCAACGGTGAGAACATCTCGCCGAAGGAAGTCGAGGACATCCTCGCCGGCCACCCCGGCATCGCGGAGATCGCCATCGTCGGACTGCCCGACGACCGGACCGGGGAACGGGCCTGCGCCGTCGTGGTTCCCGCGGGCGGTCCCGGCCTGGATGTGGCCAGCCTGCGTGGCTTCCTGGAAGAGTCGGGGCTGGCGCGGTTCAAAGCCCCTGAGCAGCTGGTGCTTTGGGATGTGCTGCCCAAGAACGACGCGGGAAAGATATTGAAGCATCAGATCAAGGCGGCGCTGATGAAGGCGGAGCAATGACATGCAGGTAGCGGTGGTGACCGGGGCGAGCGGCGGGATCGGCTTCGGTTGCGCGGCCAAGCTCGCCGAGGCCGGCATGGCGGTCGTGGCGACCGGGAGAAGCGACGAGAAGCTCGCCGAACTGGCGCGCCACATCGGCGACGCCGACCGGGTGGCGACGGTAGCCGTCGATCTCACCGACGACGATGCACCCAAGCGGATCACCGACACGGCCCTGGACAGGTGGGGTCACATCGACTTCCTGATCAACATCGCGGGGATAGGCAGCCCGAAGCCGGTGCACGAGACGGACGACGAATCGCTGGACCATTTCCTCGGTTTGATGCTGCGGGCCCCGTTCCGACTCATCCGGGAGGTGTTGCCGCACATGCCCCCGGGATCGGCGATCATCAACGTCACGTCGACCTTCGCCGTGGTCGGCGGCCTGCGCGGCGGTGCGTACTCGGCGGCCAAGGGCGGCCTCACGGCGCTGACCACCCACATCGCCTGCCAGTACGGGGCGCAGGGGATACGCTGTAATGCGGTGGCGCCCGGGGTGATTCAGACCCCGATGACCGAGCATCGCCTGCACGACGAGCGGTTCCGGCGCATCAACACCGAGATGACACCGCATCAGCGGCTGGGAACGGTCGACGACGTGGCGAGCACGGTGGCGTTTTTGTGCTCGCCCGGCGGGGCATTCATCAACGGCCAGACGATCGTTGTCGACGGCGGGTGGAGTTCGACGAAGTATCTCTCGGAGTCGGCGCTGACGTCGGAGTGGAAGCCGCGCTGATCAGCCCGTCTCGAAGTGGCGGCGGATGCCGGCCAGCATCTCGATGTGCGCCTTGACGGCCTCGCGCGTCGTCATCGGGGCCAGCGGCCGGGGCGCCGCTATCCGAATCCGCTCTCTGACACGGGTACCCGCCGCGGTCGGCTCGAAGCTCACCGTCCCGCGCAGGTGAACGCCCGGGGACTGGTCGGCCTCGGTCAGCACGTCGCCCACCGCCGGCACCCGCAGCCGAGCGCGGTAGGTGATGGTCATCGTGAACGGCCCCAACGGGATTCGGTCCCGAACCCGATAGCTGTGCACCACACCGTCCGCGGTTTCGTTGCGCGACAACGTCTCCACGGACACGATCAGCGGGTGGACGAGCTTGATGTTGTCCAGGTCCACGTAGAAGTCACGAACCTCGCCAGGGGGCCCGGGCACGTCCTCGGTCAGCGTGCGCTCGGCGTGGGCGACCCACCAGCTCATGCGGAGAACTCCGCGAGGAATTCGGCCGTGCGCCACCAGATCAGCACGGCGAACGCCCCCAGCACCAGCAGTGTGACCGCCGCCTGGATCATGTTGCGGCGCTCCCGTGGCGGGTAGACGTAGGCCGCGGCGACCAGTCCGCCCGTGACCAGCCCACCCACGTGCGCCTGCCAGCTGACGCGTTGCGAGCTGAACAACGGCACCAGGAGGTTGAAGACGAGGTTGATCGCGATCACCGCCACCACCCAGCGGACGTCGGCGGCCAGCCTCTTGCCCACCACGAAGGTGGCGCCGAACAGGCCGAAGATGGCACCCGAGGCACCCGCCGTCGCCGTGTCGAGCGGCGAGATCAGGTAGACCAGCACCGAACCGCCCAGCCCACTCAGCGCGTAGAGCCCACCGAAACGCATTCGGCCCAAACACATTTCGAGGGGCGGGCCCACCACATACAGCGCCCACATGTTGAACAGCAGATGCGTGGCCCCGTAGTGCAGGAACGCCGAGGTCACCAACCGGTAGAACTGGCCGTCGGCGACCGCCGGCGGCCACAACGCGAGCTCCTTTTCCAGATTCCCCGAGGCCATCTGCAGCACGAACGCCGCCACGTTGACCGCGATCAGGGCGTACGTGATCACCGGCGTGGCCGACCGCAGCCGCCCGCCGAACCGGGTCCGCGGCTGCCGAATGGTCCGGGCGCCCGCCCGGACGCACTCCACGCACTGCTGACCGACGGCGGCGTCGCGCATGCAGTCCCCGCAGATGTAGCGCTCGCAACGGTTGCAGCGCACGTATGTCGGCCGGCCCGGATGCCGATAGCAACTCGGGGCCGCGGGCGGCGAATCCGGCGGGCTGGGTGCGCTCATCGCCCCATTGTCGCCCGCACCGCCGGGAGGGGCGCGGCGCTTTGGCAAAGCTGTTTTGCGGCTCGCCACTCGCCTACTGTGTTGTGCGTGGAGTCGACGTGACCACCGGAGTGGTCGAGCGCTACCTGGACTGCCTGGCCGCACACGACTGGGACGGCCTCGCCACGACGATCGCCGACGAAGGCCTGACCCGCGAGGGGCCGTTCTGCGACGTCGTCGAGGGCAAGCAGCACTACGTCGCCTACCTGCGCAAGGTCCTCACCAACTTGGACGGTCACCGGCTGGATGTGCAGCGGGTTTCGCACGTGAACGCCCGCCTGTCCTACGTGGAGCTGACGGAGTCGTTCGAGATCGACGGGGTCACCAAGCGGTGGCCGGAATGCATTCTGTTCGAGCGGGGCGACGACGGGCTGATCGCGCGCGTCAGTGTGTTCTTCAAGCAGCCCGCGGCGCAGTGAATCGTAACGGTGGCAGGCAGACTATTCCCTCGCCCACGGAATTGACCTAGCGTGTGATGGGTGGAATCAAACGGAAGCCCTGAATTGGTGCCCGTCGAAACATTGCACTCAGGTGATCCCATCATGGATTGCGGTCAGCGGTACATAGTCCTCGAGTCCAAGGCCGTCGGCGACAGCTGCGTCGTCCTCGAGCTCGAGTCCAGGGTGGACCACCAACTGCAGGTCATCGAGAAGTCGTTCCCGGCCGGGTACCACGTCAACAGGGCGAACCACCGAATTCTATAGACCGAATTTACTCAGCCGAATATTGCGCGAGTAGCCGGTGGACGGCTACCGCGCATTCGTGTTATTCAGGCTGAAACGCGAATTGCGGTCGGCTGGAATTAGCCGCCGCGCGGCGGCCGCGGGTCGTTGGGATTGTCCGGATCGGGGTCACCGAACCACCGCGACGGTGCACGCTCGCCGTATGCGTCGTGCCATTCCCACCACTCGTACGGCGCGGTTTGCGGGTAACCGTCCGGCGAGTCCTCCCAGTTCTCCTGGCGCCCGAGCGCCGTCATGTCGAGGTAACTCCAGGTGTTGCCCATCACCTCGTCGCCGCGGTTGTTGATGAAGTAGGTCCGGAACACGCGGTCACCGTCATGGATGAACGCGTTGGTGCCGTGCCATTCGTCCACGCCGAAGTCGGCATCGAAATCGTCGGTGAGCGTGTACCACGGCATGTGCCAACCCATCCGCGCCTTCAGCCGCGCGATGTCGGCCTGGGCTGCCCGCGAAGCGAACACCAGGGTGGTGTCCCGAGCGTTCAGGTGGGCGAGGTGCCCGACGTGGTCGGCCATCATCGAGCAGCCGCGGCAGGCATGGTCGGGCCAGCCGTCCACCCCCGGCTCGAAGAATGCGCGGTACACGATCAGCTGACGCCGGCCCGCGAAGAGGCCCAGCAGGTTGACCCGGCCCTCGGGCCCCTCGAACGCGTAGTCCTTATCGACGGCCAGCCAGGGCATCCGCCGGCGGGCCGCCGCCAGGGCGTCGTGGGCCCGCAGGACTTCCTTCTCCTTCACCAGCAGTTGTTCGCGCGCGGCCGCCCAGTCCCGCGCCGACACGATGGGGGGTGTGTTCATTGCGTTGTCCTCCTTAGGGTTTCGAGGTTCTCAGGCCACCGCCGACAGGCCGGTCGTAGTGAGCAGGTACGCGTCGCCGCTGCCACGACCTTCGGTGGCGATCGCCAGGACGGATTCGCCCACCTGTTCCGCGGTGAGCGCGGGTCCGCCGGCCCGCACGAACGACTCGACGTCGACCCCTTGCCGTTCGGCGTACGCCGCGACGGCCCTGGCGCCGAGACCGGTGGCGGGTGTCAGCCGCGGCAGGACGGATACGAAGCGGATCCCCAGGCCGGACCGCTCCGATTCGGCGGCGGCGTAGCTGGCAATGAACCTGACCGTGGCCTTGGCCCCCGCGTAACCCCCGCTCAGCGGCGACCCGGCCACGGCGGCGCCGCTGGACACGGCGATCACCGAACTGCCCGGCGCGAGCGGGCGCCGCAGCGCGTAGCGGATCCAGTGAAACGCTTGCGCGACATCCACATTCCAGTTCTGGCTGAAGCTGTGCCAGCTCTGGTCCTGCAGTGGGCTCATCTGCGGCGTCGCCCCGGCGCACAGGACCAGCGTGCGCGGCCGGTACTCGTCGATGAGCCGCTGCGCCGTCGCCGGGTCGGCGGCGTCGGCGACCACCGGAAGGAAGCCACCGCCCAACTCGTCGCGCACCTCGTTCAGCCCGGGCCCGTTGCGCGCAACGCCGACCACCTCGGCGCCGGCCACCGCCAGGGCGCCGGCGATGGCGCGGCCGAATCCGCGGCTCGCCCCGGTCACGATCGCCCTGGTGCCGGCCAGCCCATCGGCTGTGAGTGGCTCGTTCATGTTCTTCCTCGCTCTCATCGAATGTGCGTCCACAAGTTGAGAGACGTCGCCGCACCGAAATTCATCGCTCGCGGACCGATGAATTTCCCCGGTCCGCCGTCTCTGTACTGGAGTAGCGTTCGGTCGCAGCCGAGACAGGAGAAGCCATGCCGGCGAAAGAGGACTTCATCGCGCAGGCGGCGCCGTTTCGGGCAGAGCTGATCGCGCACTGTTACCGCATGCTCGGGTCGGTGCACGACGCCGAGGACCTCGTGCAGGAGACGTATCTCAACGGCTGGCGCGGCTACCAGGCGTTCGAGGAACGCGCCGCGCTGCGAACCTGGCTGTACCGGATCGCGACGACGGCCTGCCTGCGGGCGCTGCAGAACCGCGCCCGCCGCGTGCTGCCGGCCGGGTTGGGTGACGGATCGACCGACCCGGACGCCAGCCTCGACGCGGTCGGCGGTGCGCACGAATGGCTGGAGCCCATCCCCGACTCGCTGATGTTCACGCCGGAGGACAACGTCACCGCGCGGGAAAGCCTGCGGCTGGCCGTGATGACGGCCCTGCAGGAGCTCCCGGCCCGCCAGCGAGCGGTGCTCATCCTGCGCGACGTCGTGCAGTTCAGTGCCGCCGAGGTTGCCGAGCTGCTCGAAACGACACCGGCCGCCGTCAACAGCTCGCTGCAGCGGGCGCGGGCGCGGCTCGCCGAGCTCTCCCCCGCCGAGGAAAGCCTGTCCGAACCCGATGACGCCGCGCGCCGTGAACTCCTCGACCGATATTGCGCGGCATTCGAAAACGCCGATATGGCCGCCCTCACCGCGTTGCTGCAAGCGGATGTGAAACTCGAAATGCCGCCGCTGCCCGTGTGGTTCGCCGGGCGCGACCCGGTGCTGCGGTTCCTCGCCGCGCGTGCTTTCGCCAAGGCCGGTGATGTCGCGATGATCCCGACCGCCGCGAACGCACAACCCGCCGTCGCCGAGTACCGCCGCGGCCCGGACGGGACGATGCGGGCCCATTCCATCCACGTCCTCACCGCGGGCGCCGCCGGCATCGCCACCATCACCGTCTTCCTGGACCCCGGCCTGTTCAGCAGGTTTGGTTTTCCGGCGAGCCGGTAACCTGTCCGCAGGGGAAGCGACTGCACCACCGGTCACCGAAGGAAGGCACGACCCACCGGCGTCACCGCTGTCGTCGCACGTCCACCGTCGCAAATGTGGACAGGCCCCCAACCCCCCAGGATCATTAGGCGCGGTAGAGGTAATCGAAGGGTGACCGAGTGAGGATTCCGGGCGTTGCCAGCCTCGTTGCCGGCATGACCGACGGGGCCGCGCAGGTGGTGCGGGCCGGCGTGGCCACCGCGGCCGGGGCCGCGGACGCTCTGCAGGCGTTGACCAACCCGGTCGCCGAACTCGCGGTCCCGGTTGTGCAGTCGATGGCCCAGACGACGGGCCGGGCCGTCGGATTGACCGGTTCCACCAACGGTTCCGGGCCCCGCGTCACCCCGCCGGTCCGTTGGCAGAGCGGGCGGCGCGTGCATCTGGACCTGGACCCGTTACTGCCGTTCCCGGACTGGCACGAGCACGCGCCGGCGGTCGAGGAGCCGGTCCGCCGGATTCCGGGAGTGGCCTCGGCCCACGTCGAGGGCGCCCTCGGCCGGCTGGTGGTCGAATTCGAGAACGAACCCGATGGCGATGCCGTGCTGGACCGGGTTCGCGAGACGATCTGCCGCGTCGCGGCGGACTTGACCTTGGTCGCCCCCAAGGAGGCATCCCGGACCGCGCCGTTCGCCGACCCCGGAAATCCGTTGGCGATCCTGGTCCCGTTCAGCGCCGCGGCCATGGACGTGGCGGCCATCGGCGCCGCGGTGACCGGCTGGTTGGGCCGCCTCCCCGTCGCGCCGCGAAGCGCCCGCGCCGCCGCCGCGCTGCTGAATCATCAGCCGCGGGTGGTTGCCGTGCTGGAGTCGCGCCTGGGTCGCGTCGGCACCGACATCGCCCTTAGCGCGTCGACCGCACTGGCCAACGGGCTGACGCAGGCGGTCGGCACGCCGCTGCTGGACCTGGCACAACGCAGCCTGCAGGTCTCCGAGGCCGCGGCGCACCGTCAGCGATGGCGGGACCGCGAACCGGAGCTGGCCTCACCCGACCGGCCGCAGGCTCCGGTGGTTCCGATCATTTCCTCGGCCGGCCCCAAATCGCAAGCACCACGGCACAATTGGGCCGCGGCCGCGGCCGGTGAGGTTTCCCACGTGGTGGTGGGC
>NZ_LZKF01000149.1:0-6237 GCF_001672665.1 Mycobacterium sp. E2238
ACGTGCGCACCGCGATCGTCGACAACAGGTCGGCGAGCCGGTCCGGCTGGTCGATCATCGAGAAGGTCCTGGCGCCGGTGATGACCTCGAGGCGGGCGTTCGGGATGGTGGCGGCCAGCCGGACCCCGTCCTCCTGCTCGAAGAACACGTCGTCGGCCGACCACGCGATGAGGGTGGGCTTGTCGAACTCGGGCAGGCGGGCGGCCACGCCCGTCGTCACCTCCGTGCGCATCGAGAGCGTGAACTGGCGCAGGTCTTCGGCGATGCGGGGGTCGGACAGCCCCGGCCGCACCCACGCCGCGGTGAGGTCGTCGATGTTGCGGTGCGCCAATCCGTCGAACGCGCGCTTGCGAGCCGCCGGGACTCGCATGGCCTGGGAAACGGCCCGGAACGTCGTCTTCGACTTGGCCGCCAGGATCACCGGCTTGAGGATCGGCGGCGGAAAGTGTTCGAACGCATCGCAACTCGTGAGCACCAGCGCGCCGAGCCGCTCGGGGTGGTGCACGGCCACGAGTTGCGTGACGACCCCTCCCGTGTCGTTGCCCACCAGCACCACGTCCTCGAGGTCGAGCGCGGTCAGCACCTCGGCGACCATCCCCGCGACTCCGGTGATGGTCCGATCGGCGCCGCGGCGCAACGGCTCCGGATGCGCGCCCAGCGGCCACGTCGGGGCGATGCACCGCAGCCCGCGGTCGGCCAGGCGTTCGCTGACCTGGCGCCACAGCTGGCCGGCCATCATGTATCCGTGCACGAAAACGACGGGCCTGCCGCTTTCGGGTCCGATTGCTTCGTAATGGATGGTTCCGGCACTAATGTCGATCGTCGACATAGAGAACTCCTACCTCGGAATACATTTACAAACAGGCTGTCTGTTCGTAAGTTACCAACAGGTTGTATGGAAAGCAAGAGACGGACTCAGGAAGAGCGCTCCGCGGCGACCCGCGACGCGCTGATCGCGGCCGCCCGCAAGCTGTGGGGGCTACGGGGTTACGCGGAGGTCGGAACGCCGGAGATCGCGGCCGTCGCGGGCGTGACGCGCGGCGCCATGTACCACCAATTCGCGGACAAGGCGGCGCTTTTCCGCGAGGTCGTCGAGGCGGTTGAGCAGGACGTGATGGCGCGGATGGGCACCCTTGTGGCCGAGTCCGGTGCGACGACACCGGCGGACGCGATCCGTGCGGCGGTCGACGCGTGGCTGGAGGTTTCCGGGGATCCGGAGGTGCGTCAGCTGATGTTGCTGGATGCCCCGAGTGTGCTGGGCTGGGCGGGTTTTCGCGATGTCGCGCAGCGGTACAGCCTGGGCATGACCGAACAGTTGATCACCGAGGCGATCCGGGCCGGCCAGTTGGCCAAGCAGCCCGTGCGGCCGTTGGCGCACGTGCTGATCGGTGCGCTCGACGAGGCGGCCATGCTCATCGCGACCGCCGAGGATCCCAAACGCACGCGCCGCGAAACGCGGCAGGTGCTGCACCGGCTGATCGACGGCATGCTTACGGGGTCATGAGGCGCCGAACCGATGGGGCCACCAGCTTCGCTCCCGTAAGAGCGTCGCGATGGCGGGAACGGTGAGCGTGCGAACGACGAACGTGTCCAGCAGCAGCCCGCAACCGATCACGAACCCGGCCTGAACCATCATGTCGAGCGATCCGATCATGAGCCCAAACATGCTGGCGGCGAAGATCAGGCCCGCTGAGGTGATGACGGAGCCGGTACTGGTGACGGTGCGGAGCACGCCGACGCGCATGTTGCCGCTGGACTCCTCGCGCAGGCGCGAGATCACCAGCATGTTGTAGTCGGCGCCTACCGCGATCAACAGGATGAAGGCCAGGAGCGGGACGGGCCAGGCGATGGCGTGGCCGAAACCGTACTGGAACAACAGCACTCCCAAGCCCAGCGCACCGAAGTAGTTCAGTATGACGGTGCCCAGCAGGTAGAGCGGGGCGACGACGGAACGCAGCAGCAGGATCAGGACGACGCCGACTACCAGCAGGGTGGCGGTGGCCAGCCGGGTGAAGTCCGCGGACAGCAGTTGTTGGAGGTCGGAGTTGACGGCGGTGAAGCCGGCCACGGAGATGGCGGCGCCGGCCAGCGAGGTGTTGGGCAGGGCGGCGTCGCCCGTGTCGGTGATCTTGCGGTTCAGGGCCATCGCGTCGGCGGAGTAGGGGTCGTATGAGGATGTGACGGCGAACCGGGCGGTGCGCCCGTCGGGGGAGATGAAGTGCCTTGCCAGGTCGCTGAATTGGCGATTCTCAAATGTCGTCGGCGGCAGGTAGAACCCGGAGGCGGCGTCCGATCCCGAGGTGGCGTGCGCGGCGTTTCGCAGCTGCGCGGCGATCTGGCCCATGCCTTCGAGTAGCCGAATGTTGTTGTCGGCGAGGGTATGTACCCCGCCAGCCAGTGCCTGGGCGCCCCAGGCGAGTCGGCTGACGCCGCCTTGCAGGCGGTGGATGTCGCCGATCAGGTCTGCCGGGTCGCCGGTCGTGCCGAATGCCTGCTGCATCGTGGCGGCGGCGTTTTGGATATCGGTGAGCGTGCCGGCGAGGGTGGTGGTTTGGCTGAACTGATCGCTGAGTCCGCCCACCTGGTCGAAGAATCCACCGTTGCGCAGCGTTACGAGCACTCGGGTTTCGTCGCGCAGTTGGGCGCACTGCGGCGTGGTGGCGCACCAGGGTGAGGCATTGAGGCCTTCGACGAGTGGTTCGATCGCCGCGATGGCGCCGGCGGCTTGTTGGGCCAGGGGCCGCAGTCCCGCACCGGTGTGCACGGCTTGATCCACGGCCGGTGCGGTGGCGTTGAGTTGTTGCAGCAGGGGCAGCGCGCCCTGCAGGCGCTGACCTTTGCTTCCGGCTTGGTCCAAGAGATCGGTCAGCGGTGTGAGGGCACGCCGCAGCATGGTGTCGAGTTGGCCCAAGCCGGCCGCGAGTTGGTCGGCACCGTTGGTGAGCTTGGCGAGGTCGTCCCTGTGGGCTTCGCCATCGGCGACGGCACCGGCCATCTTGTCGCCGATTTGCCCGTTCTGCCAAGACAATTGCGCTTGGTCGAGCCGGTTGCCGGTTGGGCGGGTGACACCGGAAACCCGGGTGACCCCGGGTAGCTGGGCCACCCGCGAAGCCAGCGCGTCGAGGTCGGCGAGGCCTTTGGCGGTCCGCATGTCGGTGCGGGATTGCACAAGCAGGAATTGGTTGATGACGGTGTCCTTGGGGAAGTGCCGATCCAACAGCCGATAGCCGTGGTTGCTGGCGGTGCCCGCGGGTTGTCCCTTGCGGTCGTCGTAGCTGATCGTCATGGTGGCCACCACGCCGGCCAGGGCCAGCAAGATCACCAGGCTCGCGGCCAGCACGGGCGCTGGCCGTCGTACCACCATGACGGCGATCCGGTTCCAGTACTGGCGAGATAAGTCGGCGCGGGGCTCGGCGATGCCGCGTTTGGCCGCCAGCGCCAATAGCGGTGGGAGCAGCGTGATGGTGGCCAGGAATCCGATCAGCACGGCAACGGCGCATGCGGGGCCGACACCCTGGAAGACGCTCAGACGAGCGAACACCATGGAGGCCAGCGCCAAAGCAACCGTGGCCGCCGACGCCAAGATGACGCGCCCGATGCTGCCGCAGGCGCGAATGATGGCCTGTTGGGGGGCGTTTCCACGCCGTCGTTGTTCGTGATAGCGGCTGATCAGGAACACGCTGTAGTCGGTGCCGGCGCCCAACAGAACCGCGGTCATGAACGCGATGGTGAATTGCGATACGGGAACACCGAATTCACCGAGCGCCGATAGAACGCCTCGGCCGACGGCCACGCTCGCGCCGATGACCAATAGCGGCAACAGTGCGGTGGCCACCGACCGATAGACCAACAGCAGGATGAGCCCGATGAGGGCGGCGGTCGCGATCGAGATGAGGAGCAGCTCATGTTCGCCGGAGCCGATTTGATCACGGAACGTCGCGGCCGGACCGGTGACGTACGCGGTGGTCGACGACCCGCTCACGACCGAGGAGACGTGCGCGCGCACGGCGTCGACCGACTCGGCCGCCTTGGGGTCACCGAGGGTGCCGGCGATCCCGATCGGCAGGAACCACGCCTTGCCGTCTTGGCTTACCGCCCGGCTTCTGGTGGCGGGCTCGGCGAGTAGATCCTGCACCAGCAGAACGTGAGTCTTGTCGGCACGCAGCGCGGCCACGAGGGCGTCGTAGCGTTGCCGGGCCGGTGGGGTCAGCCCGGCGGCATCTTCCATCGCAATGACGATCGAGGTCTTCGCGCCCCGCTCGTCGAACGCCGCCGCCATGCGATCGAGCGCTTGAAACGACGGCACGTCACCGGGCAAGAGCTGGACCGACTGCTGGCGCACGACCGTCTCCAGCTGTGGGAAGGCGATTGCGAGAATCGCCGCCACGCCGATCCATGTGCCGATCACCCATGCCTTCCGTCGGACGGCAAGCCCGCCCAATGCGGCAAGGCGCGCACTGTATTCACCGGTGCGCTCGAGATGGGCCTCGGCCCGTCGGCGCGCGCCAACAAAACCCGTTCGCGAAAAGATCCCCTGTCGCACCGCTCCCCCTATGATTGATTTGGTGAAGCAGTTCACCAAACCATGTTGGTGAGATCCTTCACCAAAGTGGGCGGCGGGCGCAAGTCCGCGAGTCAAACGAAAAGGAGCTGGTTGTCGGATGGCAGTGCATCGCGGCCTAACCGCTGATCAGCGGCGTGAACAGCGTCGGGGGCAGCTCATCGAGGCTGCTTTCGACATGATCGCCGAGCACGGGGTCAACAATCTCCGGGTGCGCGCCGTCAGCGCAAGCGCGGGGCTGAACGACCGCTACTTCTACGAGAGCTTCCGCGACTGCCACGAGTTACTGATCGCGACTTTCGAAGACCAATTCAGCCGGGCATTGACCGGGATCATGGCGACGGTCGCGGAGTCGCCGCACGAACTCGAGGCCCGCGCCCGCGCCGTCATCGAGTTCGCATTCGGCTTCATCGATGAAGATCCCCGGCGCCCGCGGCTGCTGATCGAGCTGCAGACGTCCGAAGCGCTCGCCGGCCGTCGGGACGAGGTGATCGACGTTCTCACCCAGGTCATGGTCGGGCAGGTGCGGGCACTGCTCGGCGAGGCCGCCGGCACCGACGACAACGTCATGCTGACCGCGTTGACGGTGGTGGGCGGTCTTCTGGAGCTGATCAGCCAGTGGTACCGACACCACATCGCGGTCAGTCGACCTCAGCTCATCGAGTTCATGACGGCGCTCGTGGTCACGACGACGGACATCACCGGCGCGCTCGAACGCCGTCTTACCGCGGAAGATCACTCCTGAAGCGGGACGCGCACCTAGCGGTGGTTCTGGGCGAAGAACTGCCAGATGGTGCTGGTGGCGTCCAGCGCCGCCGAGGGTGGTGGGATGCCCGCGACCTTCTCGGCGAGGGGGCTGGGTTCACCGCCCGGCCATTGGTGGCCGGCGCCGGCCACTGAGATCAACTCGACGGTGCGTCCGTCCGCGCAGCCCGCGATTTGTGTCGTCACGTCACCGGTGGTGCTCGAGTTCGGCGCTCCGCACGCGTCAATGGCGCGCCAGGTCGCATTCACCGACTGCGCCGACGGGCCGTCGACGCGGGCAGTTCCGTTGAGCGCGAACGCCTTTCCGGGTCCGCCGTCGTAGGGCACCCTGTCGTCGGCCGTGCCGTGGATTTGCAGCACCGACGTTCGCCGCGCCTGTGAGCAGTCGGTCAGTAGCGTGCCCGCCACTGGGGCGATCGCGGCGAACATGTCCGACTGGCAGCCGAGCCGGAGCGCCATCATGGCCCCGTTCGACATGCCGGTGACATAGACGCGCGCCCGGTCGATGGGGATCCCTTGCTCGATGGCGCCGACCATGGTCGTGATGAAGCCGACGTCGTCCGCGCCGACCCGCTGGGGTTCGCCGCAGCACGTCCCGGCATTCCAGGCACGGTTGATGCCGTCGGGGTAGGCGACCAGGAAGTGCCCGGCGTCGGCCTCGGCGTCCCAGTGGTACGCGCGCTCGGCCTGCTGACCCGTTCCGAAGCCGCCATGCAGCATCACCACCAGAGGGGTCGCATCCGCGATTCCCTGGGGCCGGTACAGGTGAAAGGTGCGGCTGACACCGCCCGACGCGACGCTCTGGGTGGACTGCCCGACCGGAATCGGTTGCGAGCCGGGCGTTCCCAGCGCATGGCCGCCGCCCAGGCACCCGCCGAGCACGACGGCCAGGACGGCGACGAGGCAAACGC
>NZ_LZKF01000150.1:0-905 GCF_001672665.1 Mycobacterium sp. E2238
GCCCGCTCACCCAGCTCCGCGCACGCCGCGCCGATCAGAGCGACCGTGTCGGCCGGCGATTCGGCAACCGGCATGCTGCCAAAGCCGAAGCAAATCGGCGGTGTCCCCTTCGCGATCCACGACAACACCTCGTCGTCGGTATCGGTGGGCAGCTCCATCGTCAGCGATCCAACGAAAGGACGCTGGCCGCCCCATTTCGCCCATTCGGCAGCGAGCCCGGGGAAGCACACCTCGTCGTAGGCCTGGATTTCCAATGACCCACGTTCTGCGATCCGTCGCGGCGAGGCAACCGTGGCCGTGGGCAAGCCGAGTTCACGGCGCTGGCGGTCCTCGGCCCTCTTGTTCATGCGCCAGCACACCCAGTCGTACACCGCCATTCCGGTGCGAACCATCGGCCCCGGCAGCATCGGAATCAGCTGCCCGTTCGGCCGCATCGGGATGTAATGCAGCGTGGCCATCGGAATGCCGTAGTAATCCGCCACGTTGATCGCCAGGTCCTGGTAGAGCTGGCCCGTGAAGAGCAAATCGGCCCCGGCCCCAACCGAGATCAGGGACGAGCTCATTTCCTGCCAGTTCCGCAGCACGGGCTCCCAGACCTTGCGCATCAACCTGATCGGGCTGCGGATCGTCCAGATGTTCCGGAAGAACTCAGCCCACATGTTGCGGAGGAACTCCTCGTCCAGGAAGTCGTGCAGTTCCGGGCCGTACGGGACCGCCGCGAGCCCGGTGGACTCGGCGAAACCCATCAATTCCGGTGGGACGGCCACGGCCACGTCGTGCCCTCGGCGCAGCAGCTCGCGGCCGACCGCTGCCAATGGCTCGATGTCGCCGCGCGTTCCGTAGCCGGCGAGGGCGAATTTCGTCACGGGTCCTAGCCTTGCAGTTGCCGTGCGCCGGCGACGTCA